>JAUVGS010000168.1 GCA_030593665.1 Chitinivibrionales bacterium
AAAACAAGAAAGCAATCTGTAAGGTACTAACGCGGGATAAACCCGCAAGTAAGTTCCTTATCAGATTCCTTTCTAACCGAAGAAAGCATTCGGAATAAAGTATTGTAACAAATAAATTTGTAACCAATACCTAAAAAACAAAAAAGCAATCTGTAAGGTACTAACGCGGGATAAACCCGCAAGTAAGTTCCTTATCAGATTCCTTTCTGAAAAACAAAAAAGCAATCTGTAAGGTACTAATAGTCGTTTATAATTTCCAATTTCAAGCCGGGAACCGCTGCCTTTTACCGAAGAACCGTTAACATATTTCTCTTTACGGAGCCATCATTATAGAGGTATTCAACCAGAAGGATTCCGGAAGAAAATCGAATCGGCAGTACACAAACATTTGAAGGCTGGGTAATCGAGGTAGAGCCGATACAGCGTCCCGCAGGATTATATATGGATATGGCACGCATGTTGTATGGAAGGTCCTGAAAAGCCAGGCCCGTTGAAGTTCTATATATTGAAATGGGTTTAATAGCCTGCTTCTCACAGCCTTTATTGGTGGTTGTACCATCACCGTTTTGAATTGACAGGGTCTGGTTTCCCTGCTTGATGGTTACCAGATCACCACTTTTCCATGGTTCCGTATGCCGAAATATTTTGTAACTCCAGTAATTCTTATAACTTATAGGATGGAAAACACCGAACCTTGTCTGCATATATAGGACTACTGAATCCATATATAAAACAAGGGTTATCAGTGTATCGGCCAGTTCATTAAATCCCAGAACACAGGCAGTATCCGGATGCATATTCATGACAGTATCGGTTAAAACTGTAGCATTATTGAGCTTTATAGCAGGAAGAGTATAATTATCATCGGGATCCGCAAGGATTATGGAGATAACTTCGGAATCAGGATTTTCGAATTTATATTCACCGCTATTTATAAAGTTGGCAACTTCTGCGGGAAGTATTGAGTAGGAGGTGGGTGTATCCTCAAGCGTGTATTTGTGAAATTGCCAGGAGTCATCCAACAGTTCCACACCTGCACCGTCCGTGCGGGGTATAAAATTGAAATATAGGTAATTCGCACTGCCAACAGTAAATTTACTCCACTGATTTCCTTTTTTCTTTAGAACAACACCCTCATTGCAGGCTGCACCTGTTGCGGAAATATGATTAATCGGTGTGGTTCCCGGCTGGCTGTGATACACAAAACTGCCGGATTGGTCTTCATAAATTTTACCGGACTGTGTTCCTGCTGCTGCAAGGCTGAATGCGGTGACCGTTTCGGTAGTATTAATATCGTGGACCGACTCACTGCCCCAGGCGGTTCCATTCCATGAAAAGAAACGGATCAGGCCATGGGAGCCGGTAATCCAGACACAGGACTGGTTTCCCTTTGCAAGTGCGGGGCCGCCATACAGGCCGGTGATAGTGCAGCTTGGTGAGGGAAGTGCTATCGTAAGGGTATCTGTTCTGAAAATAGTATACGTTGCACCCACTATATGGTGTACGGCGATTTTATTTGATGCGGCTGCCGTGGCAAGAAATACGATATCCATATTAGCATTTGTATAGGCAAACACCCCGAATGAAGAACCGGTTGAGCCCACAGAACTTTCAACGGGATTATCTACGGTCATTTTCGGGTAGCTGGTATAGGTCGGTGGCGGTTCAAGAAGCGCATGTACCAGGTAAAGCTTATTTGACGTTGTGGAAAACATGATGAGGTTATTGGTGTCATTCCCCGCGATAGAAGCCTTTACCGGCGTTAAACCGGTATATCCCGAAGAGAGATTATAGTCCAGGGTATCACCGCTGCGCTCCCAGTGCTTGTTGTCAAAGTGCGAATGCTGGAACAACAGATTGCTGTGGGTTGATGCGATATCTGCCGTGACAGATGAGAATAAACATACTAGTGTAAGAGCTATAGCAGTGAATGCATTCCCGGCACCTGTGTTCCCGGAACCGCTCAGGTTTTTATTCTTATTGCTGTGTTTAATTGTATCTGCCATATATCCTACAGGTTAGGGATAATATTTAAAAACAGCCTCTGTCTGGCCAAGATGGTCAGGATAATCAACATCAGACCCGCCAATAACATACATAGTATTATTATACGCACAAACGGCAAAAGAGTGTCGTGGTTTCGGCAGCTCTTTACGAACAATCCATGTGTCTGCCGAAGGATCAAAGACTTCAACATTTGCGATAAACTGTTTTGATGACATGGATATAAAACCACCGACCACATAGATTTTTCCCTGTAACACTGCTGCGCCAAAGTTCATACGGGGGAACAGCATATCTTTTACCGGGGTGATGGAATTATCAGCCGGATTGTACCGTTCTACTGTTTTTACCGGTTCGGGGTCGTTGGCCTGTCCACCGAGAATGTATACATTATCGTTAAGCACCACAACCTGATGGCTTGTGCGGGGAGTGCTCATTACCCCTTTTGAAATCCATGTGCCGGATTTTGGATCAAAGGCGTGGATACTGTCGGTAGGTGTATAGCTGCCGTCAACCTTGATGATACCGCCGAACACATAGATCGTATCCCGCACAACACAGGCAGCATGGCCGAACCGTATATAATTCATTTCCGGCGGATCTTCCCATACGTTGTTACCGGTATTATAGACTTCAATAGCAGTGTATTCTTGGCTGGTTGTATATCCGCCCATGACATAAAGGTTTTGCCCGACAGGGACGACAGTTGCCGAAATTCTTGCGGTTGGCATGGTACTGAATGATGACCATGAACTGTTGCCTGCAGTAAAGGATTCCAGGGAAGCAAGGGCAGTCTGTATCCATTGTACCCCGACAAAAAGGTCTTCAGCACCACCAATGATATAAAAGGTACTATCGACAACAGCGACGCCGGAGGAACGACGTGCATGGGTCAGCGGATAAAACTCTTCCCAGGTATTCAGCGGAATAATACCGTCAATAGTGACGATGCAACTGTCATGCCAGGTATCGCCTTTTTCATCGAGTACCTCAACAAATACGAGGTGTGCACCCATGTCCTGCCAGATATGCTTCAACGTGTCGTTTCCCTCTGTTGATGAAAGTGTTACAATGCGGACGGTATCCGGAGAGGTACCCGTATACCAACGCAGGAGGATGTTTTTGCGGGTCTTATTAATAAAGCTGACCGCAAGGGTGATCTCATCTCCCGTGATAATGGTATCATTGGGGTCGGGAATGAGTGTCCAGGTGAAGAATGTGCGTACCATGGTCGGCGATGCGGCAATAACATCTGCTGCCGGTGAATAACAGCTCTCATTGGAAAGGGTATCGACAGCAGTCACCTGATATCGTAGCGCATAGGAATTGGTATCGGTCAGGTCGCTGAAAACCGTGTCATAAAACAGGGTGTCGGTTGCAGAACCGATCTTTACCGGTGTGTTGGGTCCGGATATGTTTTTTCTATAGATATAATAACCGGACAGGTCGGACAGACCGACATTTTCCCAGGAGAGCCGTACAATTCCTGCTGCGGTATCACAGGTGCCTGCAATATAGCCGGGAGCGGGAGGCGCAACATTAATATCCCAGGTCAGATTGACTGTTTTCAGTTGTGTTGTGAAATTGGATATTACGATAACACCTGTATCGGTTACTTCAATATACCCGGTATATCGGTAGGAGATAACATATTCCCCTTCAGGGATATTGCTGATAGTAAAATTGCCGTCCCCGTCAGAATAGGCATTAAACGAGGTGCCGTGGACATACACCAGGACTCCCGGGAAGGCCACACTGTCAAGAAATACCCGACCGCTGATCCTGCCCGGAACTCGCATAGTGTCAACACCTAAGTCAAGAGAGTCCTCAGCGTATATATAATTGATAGTATCGATATATACGACTAGAGAACTGTCCTCAGTATGCCCTTCAAGAGTATATACGCCGGCAGGAATGGTTACGATTTTGTATCTGCCGTAACTGTTCGTAGAAGCAAGATAAAAAATCGAGTTGGAATCAGCGGAAACGGTATCAACACGTACAATAGCATTCTGAACCGGATTACCCAGGGTATCAACGAGGATGCCACCAATTGTCTCGGTCCCACTCCCACCGATATCTGCCGTTGGCGAATTGGAATTACAGCCGAGGCAGACCAGCAGCAATGCGCTGAGGCCTAAAAATGTTCTAAACCAATACCTCATAACTTGTTTTCGTCCCGCTCTTCGGAAAGGGGATAGATTTGGAAATTAAATTGATATACCCGATCAATTCGGTTGCGATCATTTTTAACTAAATCTAAGACATCCCGCCTGAAGATTGCAAGTTTTTCTTCTATCGCTTTGTAGGTTTCGGTAGACAGGCTTAACGTTAACGTAGAAATGCTGCGCTTGTCTTTCGGAAATCTATCAATTGCCTCTTTTCCCAGATCCATAGTTGTAAGCTGAAAATTGTGGATTGCCACAAGCGGAACATGAGGATATGAGGTAACCGTTTTATTGGTGACGCGGTAGGTATGGTCATCTTTCTCTTCAATCAATCCCAGTTTCAACAGTAATTCAACGGATTTTCGTGCCTCAGATGCAGAAATAGAGGGATTGATCATCTTGCCCAGTTGGTTAAAATCTCCCCGGAATGGAAAGTAGTTCAGTAATTCCCTGACAGCGACATTATACCATTTATCAAAATACTGATACTGCTCAGCGGTAAGCTCGTGCACTTTCGATTTGCGCATTGAAAGGAGCTTTTCAAAGTAATATTTTTTCCTGCTGTGCTCCTTGGCCTGATCATATAAAACAAGCAGTTCGAAGTATTCAGTTTCTTTCTTGTTGAATTTGAATAATTCTGCAAACTTGAAGATGATATTATTGGATATATTTCGTTTGCCCTGCAGGATATTAGTAAAAAACCCGGCTGATTTAAATCCGACCTTCTGCCCTATAAATCTGTATGAAAACGTTGACAATTTCTTTTTATTATTTTCATACAGATCCTTGAGGAGCTGTCGGTAGTCCAGATATTCGAAAACATTTATCATAAGACACATCACTCCTTACCCCTTATAAATATACCGGGGAAATGCATTTTTGTATAGGGGAAAGATTAAAAAAAGTGATTTTTTTGTTTTCCAGCAGAAAACACTTTTATGTAGCTATATTGGGTAAGTTGTTAATAATAAAAGAAATAAAGGGATACTACAGGTCGGTTGTAAGGAGGCTTCTGCGCTCTCTGAGAAACCACGTATCATCCAAATAAACAGCTATAACCTGAAGGCCGTTTGAGCTGCTCGCTTAACCTGCCATCAATAACAGCCGATAATTATTCTCTTTTTCAGGATTTTCCTGCTTCTGATTCCGTGCTTTTAGTCACGTGCCCGATCTCTTTATCAACTTCTTTGGATGCTTTTTTGAACTCTTTAATTCCTTTTCCAAGGCCGCTGGCCAGTTCGGGGATTTTTTTCGCGCCAAAGAGAATAATGACTATGGCGAGAATTATCAGCAGTTCCTGTCCTCCCATGAAACCCATATGATGCTCCTTAAAAAGAAATGTTTTGTTGGAGTACTGAAAAAATTCAGACCTTCAAAACTCCTGTGATACCCTATATAATAATATACTTAATTTTTTT
>JAUVGS010000080.1 GCA_030593665.1 Chitinivibrionales bacterium
GTGTACTTTCCCGTTCAGGTAAAGAAATATCTTTAGAGCAGGTAGAGGATGCGGTTAAATTGGCGCGTACAGCCGGTTTAAAAATCTGGCTGAAATTTATAATAGGACTACCTGGAGAAACACCACGGTCAGTTAAAAATACTATACGACTGGCATCCAGATTAAATCCCGAACGTTTTTCAGCGGCTACTATTGTGGCATACCCCGGCAGTAGCATTTATAACTGGGCAATAGAGGGTACTCATGGTTATCGATTATTATCTAATCAATGGAATCATTTTGATAAATACCTTGCTTCTTCTGTTGAATTGGATTCTCTGTCTATTCGCACGATGAAAAGACTACAAATACAGATGGTCATTGAGGTGTATCTTCGCAACTTTCGGTTCCGCGAATTATTCCACGTTGTAATTCGTAATGCCTCGGCGATTCCAATAGTAATACTCAATTTAATTCAAACCGTTTTTAAAAAAAATCAACGAATAAACAATTAACCTACCTCCAGCAATTCAAACCCCGACCTCTCATCCTTAACCCGCTTTGCCTTAACATCAGTCAACTCCATAATAACCACCTCATTAATCAACCAGCAATCAGCACCCTTTCTAGGGCACCCAACGATCACGTTATCCGCTCTACCCATCGCAGCATGCATATGCAGGGTTATCTTTCCATCATTAGTGGGAAACAGGGTGCCGACTCCCATTATTTCATGCGCATCGGTGAAATTTGTTGCCATGGGTACCGGCGGGCGGGAGTGGGTGTCTTCCGGTCCGACAACAATACCGCCATTCTGGATTCCGCCTATTACCCAAACCATCCCATGCTGTATACGCTCCTCTGCTGCTGCTTTAATTATGGAATCATACATAGAATCCCCATCCTCTAATCGTATTACAACGATTTTCCCGGTACTACCTGTAGTGTATAGCATTTTCTTTATTTATAGGTAAGTGTTCACAGAACGCTGAAATTGTAAACGGCTACGTTTCATGTTTTTTCCCAATTTCTAATTTCAAGCCGTGAACGGCTACATTTATTAAAAAGGTATTTGTAATTTTTTATCACGAAGGTATTTTATATAACCCAACATAATGTATATATATTTATACCAAAGTACAATATATTCTTGAAAAGGGAATTATGTTTTACAGAAAAAAAGATCACTCCTGGTACTGGCACACCCTCTGGCTGTTGCTATTTTGTCTTATTATGTTTTCAATCGCCCGGTTCTTTATGAAAACGGTAAGTAAAAATAATATTCCTACAAGAGTGAATAATAAGAAGAAAGTTAAGGAAGAGGCACCACTTTTTATTTGATACAACTAAAAATCAAGTTCAATAAAATCATCCTCCTTTGAATCGGGAATCCTCGAAGTTCCACCTGGTCCAAAACCATACATGTCCCTGTTTTCATCAATAATCATCAGGGCAAGCATCCGGGGAATGTATTCATTAGTCTCTTCGGCAAGGTATCCCATACGGTAGATATACCAGAAGTCACGGTTGCGCATAGGATCGTCAATTTTCCTCAGGGCGCCCATAATTCTGCCTTCACCGGCATTATAAGCAGCCATGGCAAGCATCACCGAACTCTTCCCGCCGAAAATACCGATAAGGTCCTTAAAATATTCTGCCGCTGCATAAGTTGCTTTTTCAGGATTGCACCGTTCATCAACAGTTTTTGTAACTTTCAGGCCGTACCGGCGGCCCGTATGCGGCATAAACTGCCACAATCCACGAGCACCGGCATGGCTGAGCGCCTTCGGATTAAAACCGCTTTCAAGCATTGAGATATAGGCTAATTCGATCGGCAATTTTTTCCGTTGAAATATTTCATAGATCATCGGGAAATAGATGTTTTTACGATGTAAATACCGTCCGATAGTTGATTTCATACGCCCGGAATAAATGTCGATATGATACTTGACCCGCTCAACCATCTTCTGAGGGATATGATAATTAGTCTCACCAAAACGGACCATAATATCATCGATCAGTTTCTCAGTAGTATCCATATAAAATTTGCTGTAATCATCTTCATTAAGATTTTCTTTTACCGAGGCAAGCTGCTTTTTTGTCTCCTCCAGATCCTGGATCAATCTGGCCAGTTCTTTTTTATTCATATCGGGATTGCTGTTTGCATTAAAAATTTTATTCTCGTAGGTATCTAATTTTTCCTCAAGGGTCAGCCCCTTATTAAGCATCTGACGGTACTGCAACATACGGATCCCCAGAAACAGAATAATAAGCAATGAAACGCCGGATACAATGCCGACAATAATCATCCACTGATTTGTGTTTTTTTTGCGGGCGCCATGCGCGCTTTCCAGAAGAGAGGCCTGGGACTCGCTGATTTTCCCTCTGTCAAGTATCTTCTCCAGCCGCTTGTCATTTTTCATAAGGGAGTGCATATCATCAACACCCATCTTGTTTTTCAGCAGCTTCTCTTCCATTTCCATGGTCATGGACGCCGGCAAAGGAATCGTTGCTTCACCGGAATGTCCCCTGGTGATAATACCGTCTGCGGTACGTGTCGCATTTACCGTTGAAGAGGTCGGCGGTTTCTTACGCATCTCGCGGTTCTCGTTTTCTAAAGTCCGCGCCTGGGTATCTATCTCATTTCCCTGCCCTGCAGCAGGACTGTCAGGAAGCTCTTTCTCTGAAGTAACCAGTTTCAATCTCGGCCCCATCTTACCAAAGCCGATAACATGGTTCAAAACAAGTTCCTGTTCATGAATCCTATTTTCATTCACATAGGTGCCATTGGTACTCTGCATATCCTGTATCATTATTTTATCAGGCGATTTATACACAATAGCATGGTGGCTGGATACGGCGCGTTCACCGGAATGAAGGGCAATAGTATTGGATGAACTTCGACCGATACTTATCGCACCATCACGAATGAGGTATCGTCTCCCCTGTTCTAATCCTTTAATAACTTCAAGATAATAAAACATAGGCATATTATGCTGTTTTGAAGGCTCGTTTTACAAGATTACCAAGAACAAAGGTATCTTTATCCTGTATAAGGTTATTTAATACTTTCTCAAGGTTCGTACCCATCTCTGGCGCCGACCCGAAGCGTTTCCCCGGATCTATAGCCATTGCACGCTCAATAACATCAACCAGTTCTTTCGGTAAAAAAGATGAACTCCTGAGCGGTTTATATTCCCCACGGGATATCGCGGACAACAGCGAAGGCACATCAGTCTGGGGAAATGCCCGATGACCTGCTACCAGTTCATACAGAGTAACGCCAAGTGCATACACGTCTGTAAGCCGGGACAACTCTCCTTCTTCTTTAAACTGCTCCGGAGCAAGATAGGGCAGTGTCCCGATAACCTTACCCGTATCAGCAGTATGAAGGCTTACCGATCCCGGCCGCGCAATACCAAAATCAGTGAGCTTAATATGACCGTTTTTACTTAATAAAATATTTGCCGGTTTCAGATCACGATGTACGATACCTTTATAGGTTTCACCGTAAACAGTAACGACCTGATGGTGAGCATAATTCAGCGCCCGGCACACAAGAATTCCGATCCCCATAATTTCCACAGGCGTCAAGGACTTGCATTTCTTGACAACATCCTCAATTGATGCGCCATTGATAAATTCCATTTCGAGATAAGGAAGTGTATGCCACTCCCCCACACCATAGCATTGCACAATGTTAGGATGGTTAAGATTTGCAAATATTCGGATTTCAGTCTCAAAACGTTCGAGCCACTGTTCAGGCTGTCCCGGTTTTATAACCTTTACCGCACGATACACTTCCATGCGGGGGTGCCAGATAAGATAGACATCAGCCATGCCGCCGCTGCCAAGACACTTGATAATTTTGCCGCCAGCCAGCTTCCGAAACCCCTCAACCACGGAAATATCCGGTGGTTGTGTGCCTTGAGCGACATCGGCTTCAACCATGGTTTTATCCGCTCCCTGCATCAGGATATCGTCTGCTGATGACGGTTTCAGCTTCTTCTGAACAAAGGATGCCGTATCATTTGAAGGGATTGATTGAATAAAATTTTTCTCTTCAGGCGGCAGCAAGATATTACTCTCATCACTGACCTTTGGATCAAGATTGAGTGATGATTTCTCAATAATAATAATATCCGATTTCTGGGTCGCAAGCCACACCATCAATAAAACCCAGGCATACAGATGAAAGCCCGAATTCCACAGGTAGCCTGTTTTTTGTAACAACATTAATCCAAAAATAATACCGGCAATCACGATACCCGTGCTGACAATAATAGCGAATTTCTTTTTTGAACCCGGGAAAAGCAGAACGCATCCCGGAAATATAAACAAAAGGACAATTATATTTACGGTAAAAAGGAAACCACTGCTTTTAATCCAGGCATTATCCAGAATGTCGCAAGCAGCAGTTGCCCATAGTTCAACACCGGGAAACTGGGTGCCGACCGGGGTAATAAAGAAATCGGAAGGAGATGATGGCGCATCGGTAATGCCCACGAAAACCAGTTTCCCTTGAATACGGTCAGGGCCGGCAGCTCCGGATATAACATCTGAGGCGGAAATGGTCCGTATCGTCCCGGATTCTCCTCGAAAATTAAGGCGAACAGCCCCGGTCCCTTTCATAATACGCAGCCTCTTTGTATCAAAAAGTATTGATCCGTTACCATCGAGAATGAATTGATTGGGTTTTAATTGAAGGAATGATGCACTCGCTGCAAGGCCGAATGAGGGATAGTATTCCTTCCCTGCACGGATTACATGAATCAGCTCTCTGAGCTTCTGGCTTGTTCGTCTTGTTGAAACATTAAGGAAGCCGGCGCGGTTAGCGTGCCGGGTTAAATAAGGGTCACCGAATGAAACTTTTCCTGCCGTATAGCCAAAATTTATACGAAGATCATTCTGATTCTTAAACATTAAAAACCGATGTTTATAGGCCTCTGTGGTAACCATTGCCATTTTCGTTTCGGGATTATCGGTCACTGCATCAAGCCGCATACCAATGACAAGGTTTTTCACTTTACAAAACACCGCCGCAAGGCTGTCACTTCCCGGATCGTCAACGCGTTTTGGAAACAGAAAATCAAGGGCAATCACGCGGGGAGAACAGGCTTCTATCTGCTCTATTAAATGGGCAATGGTCGATCTGGGCCAGGGCCAGGCGCCAATCTCGTCGATACTTTTCACATCAATCCCGATAATGACTACCGAATCAGGCGTCTCGGATTTTACAAAGGAAAAACTCATATCATAAAAAATGTTTTCAACAATCGGGACAACGTTGTGTATAACATACACGGCACAGAGGAAAACCAGGGTGACACCAATAAGAATAAGCAGTTGTTTTTTCTGTCTCATTACTTCTCCGAATAGAGCTCTGCAATACGTTTATCCCGTTCTTCATTCCACTGTTCCCAGGTGTCTGAAGACACCTTTTTAAAAGAGGTTACCGCTGAAGGGACGCCATCTTTACCAATCGTAATCTTCTGCATGGTACGGATAATCTGTGTCCACTCTTCCATGGTCACTTCACGGGGGCCGGGAACTTCATGGGGACCGGGAACTTCACCCAGATCGCCCGGCGATGTCCCTCCCTGCTTTGACGGCTGATTTTTTACCGCCACTTCTCCGCTGTATACTTTTACCTCTGCGGTACTGTCCTTATCAAGACTCGTCTGATACACGGTTCCATATACGCCGGCAACTGCTGTGGGAAGGGTAAGCTCAAAACGGCAGAACTTGCCGGAAAACTTTTTAACCTTTGTCCAGAGTGTGCCGCCTTTCAGCTTTACATTTGTCGCATCTTTACCGGATTTCTTTTCCCTGAATTCACCAAAGGTGAGACGGGTGTTCTCTTTCATCCGCACAACCGATTCACGGTTTATAATAATCTCAACCCTTCCGTTGGATTCCGTTTGAAGAACATCCCCGGGATTCACAAGTGTGTTAACGATTAATGGCGCTTTCTTTTCACTTCCTTTTTTTATGAGAAGCGCCTTACCTTCGACACATGTAATTACCCCCTGTGTTATATTCACCTTTTTCTCAAACAGGGACGGTTTTGCTGTTTTCGTTTTCGATGGCGTCTGCGGCTTCCGAAGGACAAGTGTTGCCCCGGTCCGGATTAAATTAATATCTTCAAGCGAAGGGTTTAATCCTTTAATTGCCTCACCCATTTTTGGCGTATAGCACCCATAATAATCAATACAAATAAGACTTACCGATTCACCCATTTTAATTACATGGGAAAACTTATCCGGATTACCGGCCCCTGCATAGTCAACCGCAAGGAACCCAATAAGCAATACTGCTACAATAATCGATATCCTCTTCATACTACTACCTCTCTGATAAGAAATAAAGAATGGTTACTACCATCCCAATAAAAACACATCTTTGTACAGATGATGCCTCTCTAGTGAGTCCCCTACAATATAACTTAATGATATAGCATAATTAAACCGGTACTGCGTAATATATAAAACTAAAGAAATATACTATATCAACGGAATTTTAGGTATTTTATGCTTTATATATATATTTAAAAGATTTAAAACCGTAAAACTATTCTTACATAACCATACTATACTAAACTAAGGACGCTGAAAATGAAACGACGTAACTTCGTAGCCGCAATCCCGGCATTGGCGATCGCTTCATGCAATCCAAACCTGGATAAGCGCAAGAAACGCTATGACGAAAAGGAATGCCCATTCTGCAGTACCAATCATGGGGTATGCAGCTATTGCAACGGAACGGGTAAATGCAGCTTTTGCAAGGGGACCGGCACCAGAAAAACAAGTACCAAAAATTATCCGGTACGGGGTGTTGAACGAGTTGAATATGAAGAAAAATGCGCTTACTGTAAGGGTACTGGAACATGCCGCTACTGTGATGGTGTCGGAAAATGCTGGGCGTGTAAAGGCACCGGGAAAATTGAAAACTGGGATTTCTTTGAGAAACATCAAAAAGAAAAATAGGAATTATTGAATTATAGAATATCATTATATGGGGATGCATAATTAGTTTTTGCTAAATATAGATCGTTTTGAATGTCATTGTCACTTCCGTTCTGAAGCTTAAGGAATACCAGTCACAGCAAAAAACGCTGTGACTGAACCTATTGTGTCTCTAGTTCTTTCCGGCATGATTTTGGCCAGGAAACAACAAAAACTACAATAGAAACAATCCCGATGTATTTTAATCGGGATTGAACCGCCCTAATGTTCAGAACTGTGTGACAATCCAGCTCTTTAAGTGTTTATGAGCATGGATTTGCTCCAGGGCTACCATGCAGTCGTAATCGTAGCTGGAGCGCGGTCTCGCCAAAAGTATGCGAAAATGACGGTCATCTGTCAACATTTAACAGGAACTAAATATGCATCTCTACGTTACAATGTACACATTATAGATGAAAACGATACTGTAAGGATTTTTAACAAACATGCAACTGAAACAACGACCGGTATGCCTTATCATCCGCGACGGGTGGGGAAAAGGAAAGCACAACGCAGCCGATGGTATCTATATGGCCAATACCCCCTATACCAACGACTATGAAGAGACCTTTCCAACAACGATAATCAACGCTTCCGGCGAACACGTTGGCCTTCCTGACGGATACCAGGGAAACAGCGAGGTCGGACATCTGAATATCGGAGCCGGCAGGGTCGTGTATCAAAGCTTAACCCGGATTGATAAATCAGTACATGATGGAGATTTTTTCACGAATGAAGCATTCATTAATGCTATTGCTCATGCAAAGGAACACA
The DNA here is from genome assembly GCA_030593665.1 of Chitinivibrionales bacterium. The sequence goes on from JAUVGS010000080.1 coordinate 7,758, forward strand.
ATACAAACCTGCACCTTATCGGTCTCATTCAGGAAGAAGGGGTCCATTCAGTCACCCGGCATTGTATTGCGCTTCTTGAATTATGTAAACGGCAGGGCCTGGATCAAGTACTGATACAT
>JAUVGS010000149.1 GCA_030593665.1 Chitinivibrionales bacterium
ATGGTCGCGTGCAAACTGGGTACTCAAACGAAGAAAGGAGGTGACCTTTTTACTCGCATACACGGACCACCGCCAGTTATCGGAACCTTTATACTCGTAGGTATCATCCTTTGGGGATGTTGAAACAGAGCTTCCGGCATAGGGAACCGGCGAGCGTTTTTCCCAGATATTTTTTGTTGAATTCGTATAGGGACAACCGTACCATTCAAACTCCAGTGCCAGAACGTCAAGAATTTTAAAGGCAGGAAAATTGAATCCGAACATAACAGGTATCCGCTCCTTCCGCACCTCATACCACAGAGGATAATTCTTAACACCCAGCAAGGCGACTTCGGCATAAATTTTTAAATCCTCTTTGCCGAAAAACCCGAAAGGAAAGAAGCTCTTGGGATCAAAGGTAAGGCGCGCCATAAGATTGGTGCCTTTGAAAGTATAGCGGGTTGTATCGTTCTTTTCATCAATATAGATATAATTTTTATTTTTACCAAAGCCCTGATCAGTATACAGGGTATCCAGCCCGGGCGTGGTTTTATATTTATCAGCAGGGATAAGACGTTCAAAACGTACTCCTGCCCCAAAATCAACAAATTTCTTCAGCTTCAACCGCACCAGATACGATAAAGAAAAATCATATATTGGATATCGGTCAATTTCACTATCAAAATAGATGTCCTGAAAGAGTATATTTCTGAAATTGTTGCCAATTCTAATCCCCATTAATTTCTTTTTATCGGCGAGCTCAAAACCGGAGACCAAAATCCCCGGATAGGCACTGCCTCTGAAAAGATATTCTCCCAGATTCATTGCCTGGGGATTGTATTTTACCGGGAAATAGCCCCATTTCATGTCAAAAAACAGCTTGTCCGGATCACCGAATTGTGATCTTGATGATGCCTCTATAAGATACAGAGAAAACTTTTTCTTCACCCCTGTTGCAATTGGTGTGCTTTGATCTCTTTCCAGTACCGAATATTTTATCGTGCCTCCCAGATGCAGGCGGCATTGGGTACGATTGCCGACTTTGCCCGATGCAATCAACCCGACATCCGAAGAGATTCGCCACTCCTTTTGAAAATATTTATTATGATCATCAATTTGATTATAGGGGCATTTCTCAACTCTGCCTGCGCTAATCCATCCCCACCCGGAGAGAGGAGCAAACGTTATTGGCTTGTCTTCATCAACGTCCCCGGCTACAGGCAGGGAAATGCAAAAAAATACTCCGATTAAAAAACACCTCACCGTGGTCTCCTTTTCATCTCATTTGTCGCGTACGTTTACAGGGATAGATTAAATTCAATAAGATCTTTCAACTCGGATTCAGAGAGTATATGGGCGATGCTATGCTTTGGAAGTACAATCGACTCTTTAATATCCAGATGACGGCCATCGTGGAGGAAGGGCGCATTTCGCCAGTTTTCTATGAGTGTCGGTGTATCCCATTCATCCCTTTGATCTTTTGGCCCCCGTGTTCCCACATCGTGAAAATCAAGGTCGGTATAGAGAGGTGGTGGGTGACACTTGGCACATCTCAGCTTATTATAATAAAGGTCTTTTCCCCTCTTTGCTGCGGCGCTGAGTTTCCCTTTCTCCAGATAGGGGCCGGGCATGGGTCTTAATTTTTTCATAAACTCGTCAATTGCCATCGCATCATCTTCATTGGGTGTGGCAAAGAGGATATGCTCAATTCCCGCCCGTACCGCAATCTCCGCACTGTCACGCACACCCGAAACCATTACCGGCGGTGTTATATGCGATAGAAGCATGCTTTTTACTATCTTGGGATTTCCCGTGCCGTCATTGAGAAGATCCCAGTTAAGACCGTCAGTGCGCGTATAGGGATGACATGAATGGCAGCTCATCCATCCCTGAAAGCATATATTCGCATTATAAAAAAGGTATTCACCCCTGCGCATCAGGGTCTCTTCCCCTTCAGTTCCCAAAGAAGCTGTCTGGATTATCTTTATCTTATCAGTACTCATGTCAATAATATCTATATTACCGGAGAAATATCCGGAAACGTAGGCCTTATCACCTACAATACTTACTGATCGCGGCCCCTTTACATTGAGTACTTTTCTCTGTTTGAAGGATTTTGCGAACGTAAGCTCCTTTGATTGATCTGTTGTAACCGTTGCCAGTTTGGCATGCATGGCAACGGCGTCAATGACGCATACTTCATTGGTACCTGCATGGGTTACACATATTTTTTTGCCATCCTTACTGCAATCTATTCCCCATGCATTTGCCGCACCAGAACCCATATCGTCCATCAGGATACAATTGACCAGTTTCCTGTTGACAACATCAATAATGGCAATGCCGTTTGCCGTGATCCATCCGTTTTGTATATCTGTCGGCGGTATCTCGAAACGGGCGAATGTTACCGTTATGTATGCGTATTTCCCCTCCGGTGAAATGACGATGTCAATTAAACTATGCGCTCCGTTGGCAAGAAGTATTGAAGCAACTACCGTATGAGTTTTTGTATCAATAATTGATATCGGTGTTTGCACCGTATCAATATCCGTTCTTGAATTGGGAATATGGTTTGCGACAACGACAAAGTTGCCGTCGGGTGTAATGTCAATGTCAACCGGTTCACGGGCTACAGGAATTTTCTTTGTAACTTTTCGAGTCGCAACATCAAATACGGTAACACAATTTTTAAACTGGTTGCACAGATACAACACGCTTCCGTCAGGACTCAGCACCGGCGCCCGCGCTGAATGGCCCGCTGAGAATTTATCTATTATTGCACCGGTTGCCGCATCAAGGACGCATACAATTCCTGATGGTCTCTTTTCCGAAGAGCAGGTTACATACAGAAGTGAACCGTCGGGGGATATCGCAATGCCTGAAGGCTCCTTCGGAAGCAGGATCTCCTTTGTTATTGTGCCCGAGGCAATATCAAAAAACGCTACCTGGCGGGCGGTATATTCGGCAATATAGACTAATTTGCCATCTGGTGAAGCCACCATTGCTGTCGGAGAATAATAGTCCTGTTTTGTAACGCCGGGAAGTTCATCGTACATGTATAGTAACTCGGTTAGAAAAGTCGGCGAAACATCTTCCTCCCGTGTCTGGCCGGGGACGACCGAATGTAATATGCAGGATAGTATACTAATTCGTACGATAATACCGGATACGCTGTTCATTGCCATTTCCTTTCCCCCAAAACCCTCTCTATCATTCCATACGCACTCTGTTAATCCGAACAGCACTTTACACAAAGCAGATACGGCATACTCCGCAGAGAGTCCCTATTTCAGAATATTTATTTTCTTTATTGTCTTGACGCCCGCTATTGTAACGTTTACAAAATAGACGCCGCTGCTTCGTATATGGTTATCTGATATCAGGTTGAAATAACAGGAGTGATTGCCCTTTGTAAGCTTCCGATCCATCAGGCAGCAGACAACTCTTCCCGATAAATCATATATGTTTATTGCAACATCCGTGCTTTTCTCAAGAGTAAAGGCGGCTTTCATTCTCTGTTCGCCATAAAGAATCAGTTTGCCGGCAAACATCGAATGTATAGCATGGGGACCGGCTATCCCGGTTGATTTATACGCAACCGTCGCATAGTGTGTTAACACTCCGCTCTTATCGCTTATTTCTATCCGTGCAATAGCACCCGTATTTGTGAATTGATATGCAATGGTATGATTACGTTTTCCACCGGTATTGAAGAAATCATAACTTCCCGCAACAGCACCTTTTTTGTAGGTTTGGTGCAGTACCAGTTTCTCCTTGTTGTAATTATCCAGAAAATTGAGTTCACCACCATCTGTATTACCCGGGCGGGTCGATTGATAGATTGTATCCTCTTTATAGTCGGTATAATCCTCCGCACTTACCGTACCGTTGGACTCTTTTTTGATAACGGAATGGTTGAGAAAGGTGCTGTCAGCATCATATATTGACCTTCCTGTAAGAACTTCGCTGCCGTCATATTCGAACAGCACATAGAAAAGTTTGTTCCCCGCTTTATCAAAAACATCGACATTCGTAACAAGTGGCGGTGCGCTCATGCAAAGGGATGAGAATACCAGAAGAGTGCTGTAAAAAACCACCCCGAGCACCATGTTGTTTTTTTTGTCCTTGCCTCCTGTTAACATCGACCACCCCCTGTTATTGAACATATATTTTCCTCTGTATACTGGTGGTTCCCGCGCTAACTCGTGTCAGGTAGATGCCGGGTGCAAAGGGCAGCGACACCGCAACATCTCCCGGGCCTGCAACGGTCATCTTTTTTAAAGTCATTCCCCGCACATTAACAAATTCAATCGTATACTGATCATCGGTAGGCAATGAAAAGTATACCAGATTATTCAACATTTTGAATGTGGCCTTGCTGCCGGTGTATGGTTCTATTTCTGGATTTACGGAAACAATCCCCGCAGAATCCTGATATCCATAAGGGAATTTCGGATTGACATCAAGCCCCGGCCATACTACCTTACCCTGTTTTTGTTCTTTCTGTTTGGCACTGGTATAAACACCATATTCATTTGCGTTGCAATCAAGCCATAGGGTTACCCTGCGAAACTCGTCATCGGTAAGGGTGACATTTTTATGCGATGGATAGAGATGGCTGAGAAGTTTTGATGCCTTTGCGCCGAATTCGTTGACGGTTGTTTTAGAACCGCCGATATAGGGAAGTGTAATATCACCAAGGCTTCCGGGAAAACCAAAAGCATATTTTTTCAGGCTGCCGTAACTCATATTTGGTGCTTGTGAAGAGTTTTTATGGCAGGAGACGCAATTCTTGTCAAACACGGGTTTTGCAAGCTTATAGAAATTGAAAGGAATCGCCCCCTCATTGTCGGATACTTCCTCCTGTAATCTGGAAGGAGGTCTTTGCATGGCCAATGGATTAGGCGGCACATTGGGAACCGTGTATTTATCTTCGTGGCAACCTATGCACGTCAGATGTTCTCCGGGATGTACATAAAACAGCGACCGCATTGACATAGACGCAAGCCCGTCTTTGTCAAGAGCCTGAAGATACAATGCTCTATTTACCGGTGCGACAAAATAGGCACTACCGTCCGATTCAACGGGAACTACACCAAGAGGTATCCGGCAAAGAGTTTCGTCATAGTATCCTGTCCGGGGATTATCCTTTTTTTCAGTTGTCTTGGGAATAATCTGAATAATCCTGAGCCATTTGACCTCCGAGCCGCCCTCCGGCCAGGTAAAGTCAGCTTCACGCAGGCTCATAACACTGACAACGGCCAGCGGTGCACCTGCGGCATTTTCCCCCTGATTTGTTTTAATGGGAACGGCCATTGGTTTGTACCGCTCCTGTACCGGTATCGGATCAATTGCCCGAAGAAAGCCTTTTCCATATTTTTCATCTTTGCACTGGTACAACAACTCTTTATTTCCCGCAGCGTCAAGAGTATAAATTCCCCTCTTATAGTTTACTAAAAAATTTTCTTCATCGATAGGCCATGGCGTGCCATACTCCATATTTGCACCGGCACCGGTTTCAGCTTCAGGAAATTTTTTAGTGGTAAGACGCTTGATCTGAGACATCTTGTTATCATCCCTGTCTGATATGTCTATAATTATTAACTGCCCAAAGGCTTCTCCGTGATGTGGTGTTGCTGCTGCAACATACTTTTTCTGAGCCGGGGGCGGGATTGCACGAATATTTTGTTCCACGCACGGTCTGTATTTTGTTCCGTTCGGCCCGGTTTTGCCGTCGGTAGTGGAATGGCTCAGGGGGTAATTTCCATGCCAGGCTCTCGCATCACGTCCGTCAGGCCAGCAGTGCCACATATGCTGAGCGATACAGTCACTCCTGTCTACATAATCCCATCGTGAATATACTATTTTCCCGTCATTA
>JAUVGS010000391.1 GCA_030593665.1 Chitinivibrionales bacterium
GATTGTATCGGGTTCGCCTGCTACTGCTGGAACCTACCGCTGCATAAAAAGGTTGCCCGTACTATCAAAGAAAAACTTCCCGAAGTCCGCATGATTTTCGGCGGCCCAGAGATTATCATGAAAAATGAGGAGGAATATTCAGTCTTCTTTGAGGAGTGCCCTGAAGCTGACCTTATTGTTTTCGGTGATGCTGAAATGAAAATAGCCGCTCTTGTGCAGGCCCTGCTTGATGGATCATTTGAGCAGTTGTCCGGGGTGGCCGGATACTGTTTCAACCCGCGCTATGGAACCTATTCCAGAATAGAAACCGAGGATTGTACCGCGCTGTCCGAGCTGCCGAAAATATACCCCTGTCCGATTGAGGTTAAACACTCTCCAGGCAGCGGCATATTTGTCGTGTATGAAGGCAGCAGGGGCTGCCCCAACCGATGTATTTACTGTCAGTTTATACGAAAGAGAAAAAAACAGGAGTATTTCCCGTTCGAAAGAATTGAAAGCGAGCTGAAATGGCTGCTTGAGCAGGAGGTTGACGGAATACACTTTGCCGACGCCGTCTTTGACAAGGACCCGGAAATCACCGGCCGCCTGCTCAGATTCATAGCGAAACATAACCGCAGGAGCACGATCCTCTGCTACTGCACCTTTGATACCCTGAACGAAGAACTAGCTGAGCTGTATGAGAAGGTCCAGTGCCAGATAGGCGTGGGTGTGCAATCAACCAATAAGGATGTACTGAGAATACTCAGACGGTCCCATTCAAAACGCCTTTTCAATAAGGCTTCGCATATTCTTGCGGGCAGGGAAGTTAATTTTTATGTTGACCTCATGTTCGGCCTTCCCGGCGACACCATGGATTCATTCCGTAAATCATTCGAAGAGACCATTACACTTCACCCGAATTTCATAATGCTCTTCTCACTCGCGCTGATAAAAGGAACTGCTCTCGGTGATAATCCCGATGCCTACGGTGTCATTCCCTATTCAGATGAGGATATAAAAAACCTCAACCTGCAGTGCGATATCGAATATCTCAACCTCGCCCTTTCCGGGAATTTCCAACTGAGCGACCTTGAACTCTTTGATGATGTCACGCTTACCTGTTTCTATTACTACAACCGTTTCCATCTGTGCATGTCCTACCTGCACGAGCGATGTGAGGGCGGGCTCTTTGAGCTGTATCGCTTGATAGGGAGAAAAACCAAGGATTTTCTCATAAGAACCGGGCAGAAGCCATCCAACCGAAAATTTTCAGGCAGCTTTAAAGATGAGATACAGGTAATCTATAAAGAGGTGCTGGACATGACCGGCGCAGGGCTAAAAGAACAGAATACGTTCAGGGAACTTTACAAGATAGATATGTACCGGCTGACCGTACTTCGCTCGCCAAACCGTGAAAAAATCTTTAATAAAATTTCTTCATTAGATGTGTTTAATGAGATGCCTGACACTATTGAGCCCTCCATGCGGCTGATCAAAAGTACCTTTGGAAAAGCTATCACCATAGAGAATCCTTTGGATGAACTGCTGCATCTCAACGAGAAACAGGAAATGGTAAAATCGGAACACGGCTCCATTTATATACACGCCCCTTACAGCCGGGCAGATACAATAATCCTTCCCCTTTCCGAAGAGCAGAGTTTTATCATCGACCTTCTTACCACTGACCGCGCCCTGAGGTTTAAATCCGTGATTACCGCTTACCGGCAGAATTTCCGGAGGACCGCCGGAGAGAAAGAGCTTTCCGAGGAATATATTTACGGGATTATTGCTGATCTTTTCAGGCTGGATATTGTAAGGATTCTCAGGTGACGATTATGCCACACAACTGATTAATATATTATCCAATTAATTGTTCACCCTAAGCATTCGCGCGAAAGGAAAATGTATCCTCACAAGCAACAATATCCCGAGGGAGGTTGCCCTGAGAATTCTTATCTCATCAAACGGTCTTTTTCGTACTATTTTCATTTTCCTTAATTCACTGATGAGTGGAATCCTGTATTTAAACTTTTTCTTATAGGGGCGTCCCCAGACAAACTGTTCGAGATCAAGGTCCTCTTCTCCCTCCGGGAAAAAGGTACATACATCATTACCGTCCCGCCTTAACCGGTCAACATATTCCTGATTCCACTTTTTTCCCAGAATAAGAATTCGTTTGGCATTCCGCCGTTTATGCGCAGCTTGTTTAACTGTATCCCGTTCGCCCTGGAAAAAAACTTTATCAGCAGAATTGCTCAGGCTTTTCCGGGAAATACGGTAACTGAGAAGCGGGCGTTTGCCGGCCCAGCCAAACCGGTCCGACTTTTCCTCGAACCGTAAATAAAGATCCCAGTCATCAGCAATTCTCAGGTCTTCATTATACCCGGAGGTCATATCATATAATTCCCTGCGGTACATTCTCGGGAACGCAATGTACATTTTCTTAATCAGGCGCCCCGGTTTATATGGCGAACCGACAAGCTCTTTAAATTTGTAGGGTGAGCCATGTTCATCCATATAGATCATAGAACCAAAGCAGACAGACAGGTCATCACTCTCAGCTTTTGCCACCAGCGCCGAGACAGCATCAGAATAGAGCAAATCATCGGAGTCAAAGTTCATAATGTATTTACCATTTGAGAGCCTGACCGCCTGATTTCTCAGAGCGGGGACGCATCCGCAGTTTTTCTTATTAAAAATGACTTTAGCGAACGAATTTCTCTCAGTATACTCCTTCAATATCTCACAGGAACCGTCATTCGACCCGTCATCAATAATGACATGCTCAATATTATGGTACTGCTGCCTTTCAACGCTTGTTAACATACTGTCAAGGAATGTAACGTTATTATAATTTGCCGTTATAATGGTTACAAGTGGGTTTTCCATAGTATACGCTTCTATAAAAGTTCAAGGAATTGCGTCATTATTTTTTCATAGGAATACTTTTGTACCGCTTCAATTCCTCTTGTGATATACGGTTCCCGTTCCTCCGGATTATCGATAAAGTGGTTGATTTTCTTTACCCATTCCCCGGGTGTACTCGCT
>JAUVGS010000030.1 GCA_030593665.1 Chitinivibrionales bacterium
CGGCCTGTAGGATAGAGTCCCATCGCCGCTCACCGAGGGTTGTGTTGAAAAAAGTGAAGAGTTGGTATTCGTTACATGAAAGGTGAGTGTCTGACCGGATTCATTTACGGCACCTTTCTTAAGGTTCGTCGCCCAACCGGAGATAGTTTTAGTTCCGCAATCTTCGAGTTCATATTGATCACTTCCTTTTATAAAAGTGGGTACATCATTAACCGGCTTTACAGTAAAAATCACATCATCACTGCTTGAAAGTGTATCCGGATCAGTTGCTGCGAAAAGAATTTCCAGTAGTTCTCCTTCTGAGATAGTGTATAAAGATTCAGGCATTGAATCCGTAAATGCAGGTACTCTATTGGAATCAAGAACCTGAATATGAATCAAAAACGATGTAACTGCTCTGGTTTTATGATCTGCAGCATAAAAGGTAACGCTGTTAAATATCGTATTGGTGAGTTGATTCGAGATGGTAAAATCAGGTGTATAGTTGAAGGAACCTGTAACGGTATCATAGTCAGCCCCGGGCGGAGTATTGTTCGCAGACAATAAAACCGGATCGTCTTCCGAGTCAGGATCAGTCACGGAGACGGTGAATGTCATGAGGGATAATTCAGTCACCTGCAGCGTGTCCCCCTCTGTACAGGTGCCGATTGCTATATCAGGTGGACGATTGACATTCTCCACGGTGACCGTAACGGACGCTCGGGAGGTATCCACACTGTCGGTCGCGAGGATTTCAAGAGCGTAGGTCCCGCTGTCTTCATACGATGCAAACCAGGTTAGTATGGTATCGACTATAGAAACGGTATCGGTTGAATCCGGCAGCTCACTTTTTAATAGTAAATAAATTACTGAATCGCCATCTAAATCAACCGCTTTAAAGGGAATTGTAAGTATCGAATTTTCCTGGACAGTGTAATGTGCGAGGGGAAGACTATCAAGAAATACCGGCGGCCGGTTTGGCTGCAGCAACGTCAGAATGATAAGTAACGGACTGCTATTCACTCCGTCACTTGCATGTACAGTAACAAAATATACCCCGGCGGAATCTCTTGATGCAGCATAGGTGTAGATACCGTTGAAGAGTGTATCACCGTCAGGCAGTCCTTTAACGAGCGAGAATGTGACACTGTCATGGTTAATGTCTAAGCAGTAATCCGCTAATAAAAACGTGCAGCAACTGTCCGCCTCAATGGTAACATATACTGTATCGGAAAACCAATCCGGTGGCTGGTTAACGACAGTAAGGGGCTCGACTAAACTGATATCAGTACCGAAATCATTCGATGCGACACAATGGTACTGTCCTGAATCTCTGTACACCAGAACTTCAATACTCAACGTATCGGTAATCTGACCCGGAAGTGCATTACCATTTTTATACCATTGATAACTCAACGGACTGGTACCGGTCACCTTGACGAACATGAAAAAATTATTATTGAGCAAGGAGGTACCGGAAAAATAGATACGTTTATTATTACCTATTTTGGGAGCATTACCCTGGGTCTCCGGTTGAACAGTATCACCGCAGAAAAGCCACTGCAGGAGCACGGCACCCAGTGCGATTATATTGAAATAGTTTTTTAAATACATTACAAGTCCCTCGACGATAAAATACATTTGTGACGAAAGGCCTGTCAGCGCTACTGTCAAGTTATTCAGTCAGTGTTGAATCTGCCAGAAATGCCTTTTCGCTGGAGTTTGAGCTGTTATCGGTTGATGATAGGAACAGATGATACAGCGTTGCCGGTTTCAGATTATCTATAATCGCTGTCAGAAAGGACGATGGTACCGTAATTGCGGCCGTATCCAGAGAATCTGCTGCAACATACCGCAGGGTATAGTCACGAATAAACATGTTATCCGTAGCCGCATCCCATGAAAAATCAAGGGTTGTGAAGCTTTTAGCATCTGTCCTGAAATTACCCGGTTTGGACGGTGCAATAGTGTCTTTTTCTGATGCGGTGGTAACCATGGTGTCTTTCCATCCGCTATAATTCCCCGCTTTATCCTGTGCGCGAACCGCTATTGAATATGACGTGTTTTTAAGAAGCTGACTGAGATACGCCCAGTAGGAAGTGCCACAATCCATAAACAGAGTATCCATAGAGTCAACGACACAGTATTTCAACTGATAGGTCGGTGTGCTTACAGCATCGGTTGATTTTTCCCATTTTAATGATATAGTCGATTCAGTATACTCTTCAACATTTATATACGTGGGTGTCGTCGGCGGGGTAGTATCCTGCGTAGCAGTTGTAGTAACCGAATCATACAGCCAATCGCTTTCATTTCCCGCAAGATCTACAGCACGGAGCATGATATGGTATGTCGTATTAGGTGTCAGCCCTTGTAACGTAAAATTGGTGGCCTTAATAAAATATTCGGCTGTATCACTCATACTAATGGAGATATACCACAGATCATACCCAACGACTTTTGTATTATCAGAGGATGGTCCCCATGCGACATCAACATAGTTGTCATTGACCGATTCGTATAGTATATAGGGCGGTTTTGTCGGTTTTATTGTGTCAACAACGAGTGTTGTGATGTTCTTGCCAAACCAGTTGCTGGTATTACCGGTAGAATCCAGGGAGCGAACCGCAATGTAGTAATTTGTTCCGGGCAACAGGTCAGTGATAGTGAACACTGTATCAGTACACGTGAATATCGTATCTATATTGCTGCTGTCGGATCCTTGTGCCAGTTTATAGCCGGTGATGGAATCATTATCCTGAGCACCTTGCCAGGCTACCGTGATACTGAAATGTCCGGTATCCAGAAAGGCCATTTCTGTAACGAGCGTTGGCGGTTCTATATCCCGGTACTGTGCTTCGATAGTGACATTTGACTGCAGGGTAACATTTGTCTGGGTATCAGTGACAGAGGAGATGGTTGCACCGCCGCCGCTTACATTGAACCACGATTGAAAAGAAAAACCGTCATGTAATCCACGTGCCCGTATAGCGACCTCATTGTTTTTCCGGTAGAAGCCGCTGCCGGTGAGAAAGGGTATTAAATCAGAAACATTGCTCGTAAGAGTCAATTTGGCCCGGCCATCAACATCGATAGTATCAAGCGTTTTCTGTTCACCGGTAGAAATCCAGATTTCCTGTTTCTGCACGAGCTGCGTATCCAGTGAATCCCGGGAAAAACCTATGGTATACCATCCGGACGGTATCTCCGTCACACTGAACCGTCCCTCAGAATCAGTTGCATCATACTTATCGGTCCCATACACATGAATCACGCTTCCGGAGCTTGCCCCGGTTGAACAGATAGCTGTACCTCTGATAGTACCGTTTGGATAGAGAATAGCTTTTTCAAGTATCTCCGCTACTGAATCGGGAAAGTCTTCCGGTAATTCAAAATCAATTTTATCACCGTTTCCCATACTGTCAACTACCAGAATGACATACTCCCCACAGGGAATATTGTCACCACTCTTATCTTTAAATTCAAAATAACCCGTTGAATCGGTGACTGCTTCAAATTGTTTGTAATCTCCAGGATTAAGGGCGAGATATTCCCTGCTGCAGCAGGTGACCTGAGCACCCTGAACTGGCTTGCTGTTTGCGCCAATTGCATAACCGATTATACACTCTACATCTGAACTGCTGCCATCAGCGAGGTCGCTTGTGCAGGAGAGGTACAAACCCAGGAGTGCACATATAATAATCACGGCAAACAATTTCTTCATAGGTGTCATTATTCCTTTTTCACGGATTCAATTGAATCCATACCGTCGATACACTGTAGTTACACGAGTGTGAGGTAGCTAATGTTACTTTCAGGTAATAAGGTGTTCTTTCCCCCTCAAGCGAAGAATGTCAATAAAATTATCACATTCCCCAGCCTATAATCAAGTTTCTTATTTGGTTTTTAGCCTACCATATCTTTATACTAATTCAATAGTTATTTACTGTAATCCATTAGCCACCTTCATCCTGTGCCGGTATTGTTTTTGAAACAGGGAAGATTTCGAACATAAGCATTTGCACCTTTTCCGGATTCTTATCCTGCTCGGCCAATGTTTGAATTTCCTTACGAAACGCTCTGGTCCGCCTGATTATTTCCTGCATGGTTTCATCAGAAACCGTTACCAATGTTGCAGAAAGCACTCGTTCCTTCTTGGTAAAGTTATCGACTGCACGTTTAGCAAGGTCAAGCGAAGAGAGAACGTAATTATTAAGAGCCACTGAGGTCAATTCGGAATTGGTAGAAATGAGCGGTGTTACCTGCATATAGATACCTTGTTCGTCCTGTTTAATAAAGTTCAGTTTTTCAAGCACCGCAATTGCTTTCTGTGCTTCCGGTTGCGTAATCGGCGGATCAACAAGGTTCGCGAGTATAGTGAAATCATCTTTAAAGGGATAAAACGCAAGGATCTCCCGGATAACAGAGTAATACCACTTTTCATAAAATTCATATTGATCGGTGCCAACCAGTTGAATCTGCGCTTCTTTATAGGAAAGCATATTATCAAAATATGCTTTTTTCTCGATACTTGTTTTAGCCTGATTAAAAAGCACCATATTCTGAAAATAGTCTTTCTGCCGTTTTGTAAACTTCATAAACCGGGCGAATCGAAGGGCTAATTCGATGGATATATTGGTCTCATACTTTATTATCTTGGTAAAATGACCCGCGGATTTAAAACCGACATGTTCAGAAAGGTACCGATAGGTGAACCGCGGGTTCTTTTTCTTTTCAAACTGGTAGTAATCCAGCAGAAATTTTCTAAAATCGGTATAGTGGAACACGGATTTCATAAACTACTTCCCCATGTTGAATAGATTCAACATAAATCTACTTCATTTTATTAATTAAATCTACTATTATCTCATAAATTACAGCTAATTATGTCTTTAATCATTGTTTCATAAAATAGTTAGATATTAATAAATTAACAATATTTATAATCTTTTAAAAAAAATGCAGAAAAGCAAAAAAAATGTTGAAAGTTTACTAACAATTTAATACATTTACAATACAGTTTATTTTATGAAACATAATGCTTTAGTAACTTGTTGATATTTAAGGGAATAATAAGTATTGAAAATAGTACAGTAATTATTTGTGTATTATTCATTAAACAAACACATCGTAAACATCTAATGTTTTTTCAAAATTTATTCATATCTATCAAATTTAGTATCGAAAGGAGGTGCATATCGGATAAAAACCACGTGTAAAAACAACTTTGTTTCGAATGTTATTTATCTGTTTGAAAAACATCACTACTAATTCAACAAAAATGTTTTAACGCTTACAAGTAATTACGAATTTTCATCAATTTAAAAATGCGTTACATTAAAAAACTGTGCAAACAAACTAAAACCACGGAAAAATAGTATGAATAAAAATGTATTAATTCTATTATTAGTATTACTGTCTATAGCGTACAGTCAATTAACAGGATTTGTAAACATTGCCATTGATGACCCGGTAACGGTTTCCGGCACCTACTCATCAGCCTACCCCAAAAACTATGCGGTTGATGGTGATTACAGCACAGCTTGGGGTTCATCAATAGATTCAACCGCACAATGGTTGTATGTAAATCTTGGGAAAAAGCAGACTGTTAACGGTGTCCTTATTACCTGGTATAATCAGTATTTCGCACTAAATTATTCGCTGTATTATTCTGATGATGCACAAAACTGGCACAGGATAGCAACCGTGACAGATGGCAATGGCGGACTCGACCAACATATGCTTACGGTAGATTGTCAATATATAGGAATATTTTGCCGAGAAAAAAATAGTATCGCCTATGGAATACTTGAGTTTGAAGTATTAAAAGATGAAACGTGGAATTGGCAGCATCCCTATCCTGCAGGCCAGCTTTTATCTGATGTCCAGCTAATAGGCGATTCCGGTACAGGATATGCTGTGGGTGAAGCCGGTACTATCGTGCATACTACTGACGGCGGCAATACCTGGTATCCACAATCCTCCGGAACCACAAACAGGCTTAATGGTGTCTGTTTTACAGATTCAGACAACGGATGGGTTGTTGGATTCGAATACACCATTCTCCATACCTCTAACGGTGGTATGACATGGGAAGAACAACCTGCAAGCTTTGGCGACAGAAGTTCCATTCCTGTGATCGATCCGAATTTTCCCTCTGATAATTCTCCCAGAGAAGAAAATAACTCCCGTATTTCCACGGTCGGATACAATTCCGTATCTTTTACCGACAATATGAATGGTTGGGCAGTGGGTTTTGACGGCTATTACGGCCATGTTTTTCATACTTCTAATGGCGGTGAGAATTGGGACAGACAGGTTCTTGTTACTCAGGTTATTCTCTATTCAGTATGTTTTATCAACGATCAAAAAGGATGGGCTTCAGGATGCTTTTATGGCGGTGGCGGTAATGTAATTATTTCAACTGAAGACGGCGGTATTTCCTGGGATATCGTCATTAATCCCTCCTCAACGTTATTTCCTTTAGCATCAATTCATTTCGTCGACTCTCTTCACGGCTGGGTCTCAGGTGGTGACCACGGCCAGTTTCTTCGTACGCAGGATGGCGGCTATACGTGGGATGAGATGCAAGTCGGATTTGACGTCGAACTCAATGGATTACAGTTTATTGATTTGAATCACGGTTGGGTTACCGGTGTTGATAATGCTACCGGCGAGGGCGTTGTTCTCCGGACATCCAACAGCGGTGACAGTTGGGCAATAGCACAAACTGACGCGAAATATGCTCTGGGGACAGTCTTCTTTGCAAATAAATATTATGGCCTGGCTGTGGGTTTCAGTGGTAAAATTGTGGCATCAAATAATGGTGGTGCAACATGGACCTCACAAGATAGCCGTGAAACATATGAATCCCTGTTGGATGTAGATTTTCTGAGTAAAAACAGTGGCTGGGCTGTCGGTTCAAATGGAACAATTCTCCATACCTCCAACGGCGGCACAGACTGGGATGTACAAAAATGCTGTACCACCAGCAGTTTCCTTTCTGTTTGTATTCCGGATTCAGGTGTCGGCTATGCAGTTGGTAGCCAGGGTATTATTTATAAAACTGTTAATGGTGGTTTAAATTGGGATTGGAGTCCATCTCCAACGCAAAACGAACTTACTTCCGTCTATTTCCATAATACCCAACTCGGTTGGATTGTCGGCTGGTCCGGGACTGTGTTTCGCACCGGTAATGGTGGTCATAACTGGGCAAGTGTCCCCTGTTCAACCAATGTAATCCTTAAAGACATCCATTTTACAGATGCAAATAATGGCTGGATAGTTGGTCATAATGGTCTTATCAAACACACCTCGGATGGTGGCTACAATTGGTATACTCAAGTCTCCGGAACCGATTATCACCTTACCTCAGTTTACTTTACTGATTATAACCATGGCTGGGTTGCAGGTTACCATGTCACCCCGCCCCCGAATCCTCAGCAAAAGTACAGTGTTATTCTACGCACTGAAAATGGTGGTGATGACTGGGAAATCGTTCCCGGAACCAATTATAATACTCTGCTTAACGGCATTCATTTCACCGACAACAATAACGGGATTGCTGTTGGACAAAAGGGCACTGTGTTGGAATCCAAAGATGGCGGAAAAACATGGGCTCGCACAACCATTGGAAATGATTTGACTGAATCACAAATACACCTGAATGATGTGTTCTTTACTGATGATCTGAATGGCTGGGTTGTTGGCAACAATGGCTCAATTTTAAAGTATGGCGAGTAATATATTAAAGACAGAAAGCCGTTTTCTTCGGGGAGCGCTTTTTTAACTCCTGCATTGGCAGTAGCCGGTAAGCAGGAAAAAAGGAAACCACAATAAGGAGAATGTATAAAAAAAATCTATAAAGAGAAAATATATCCTGTACGAGCTAAGGTTCTCGCTATGTTTGCTTTGTTTACCTGTATCGCTTTTAGTGCAGAAACAATAAATCTTGTCGATTTGGATTGGACACATTCTCAATCCAGCCACTGGAAAACAGTGAAAAATCTTGCGTGTGATGGTAAACCACTCGTTGTTGACAATATCGTTCGTCACAATGGTATCGGAAACCCATGCGACCTCTATCATCAAGTATCGCCTCTACGGCACATTTGACAGCCTGACTGCCTGGATAGGCCTTGATGACGGCTCCTTTTTCGGCAAGGGTGTCAAATATTTTGTCATCTACGATAGTGATACTGTGTATGCATCTGAAATTCTCTATCGAGACGATAACCTTGTGTATATGTCCGCACCGGTAAAAGATGTCGATCAGATGACATTGGTTGCACTGGGTTGGCGTGCTGATGACTGGCGTTCCTGCGCGTATGTTGAGCCGAAACTTCAGGAAAGCAGCACGGCCTGTTACATTCGCGGTACCATTACCAACTCGTCAACAAATATTCCGATAGCAAATGTAAAAATCGAGTTTACTTCACCGAAATATTCAGGTGTTGTCTATTCGTCATCGGAAGGCACCTATGAAATCATAGGCCAGTTCGGTGAGTATACTCTGGAAATTTCACACGCCCATTTCCAGGGAAAAAATATTCGGAAGATCACGGTTGCAACCAAAGAACATACGCTAAACCTCAGTTATAATCCGTCTCTAAAAAAAAATAAAGTGGCACTGGTGGTAGATCGTGATGTCTACCCTGAAATAGCAGACGAAATCAATACCTATATTACTGATGTTGAAAAAGATTTTCCGGTTCAGTTTCTCCTGTACACTACATATCCATTAAATCCGAAAAGTGATTTTGATCCGTCTGATATTCATTGCACTTCCTTTAGGTTCAAACAGGATTAAACTTAAGGTTAACGATCAAAATGGTGAATCCTGGGATGAGGTTATTGTCTATGTGGTAAAGCCAGGTGATGCCGTACTGGAAAAACTTTTAACAAACAGTGGTCGGTCCACTGCGGTGGCAAAAGCTGAACAAGATGGAAACGTTGGGTACGATGAGTTGACTGTCTATGACAATAACGGTGACGGTTTTGAAACAGTGACACTTGATGCCAGTGAGTCCTCTGTTGGTCAAGACATGTCGTATTCATGGTATTTCGGTGAGGAACTGTATATTTAGCGCAAATAACGACAATTCTGTTGTTATCAAAGAGCGTAACTACAGCGGCGGCCGCTATTTGGATGCCGCAATAGTTCAATTGTCCGGGATTTCAAATCCTGAATGGCACGTTGGCGTCCCCTATGCTATCGGAGACCAGATGCTATATGAAGGAACAATATATACCTGTACTTTGTCACACACCTCACAGGCAGACTGGTATCCGGGCGCTTCCGGTGTATATCTCTGGGAGTAAACCGATACTATAGCGACACACCGGCACCGTAACGGGTAGCAATTTGGTGCAGTATTCGTAGTAATACTGCACCATACTACTCTTCATAATCAAATAGTACCGATATCGAACCCTCCTCTTCCCGGGTGAAACTTTACCAACGCCCTCCCGCAACGGTTCAATTCATCCGTTCGCCAACAGGGAACGGTTTTTAAAATTATTTTTTTATTTTCTTGACCTTTCGGCAGGATTATACAATCTTATAAGTATCTCGTAAATCGTATACATAACATCCTTAAAGAAAGTGAAAGGTTCACTTCTTTTAAACATATAGCTTTACTTTACTGTCAGGGGGAACCATGGCTTCATCTGATAACGTGCTGATTCAAAATAAAAATGATCTCTTATGGATCACGCTTCCCGATTCAATAACCATAACCCATCTCTGGGAGATACAAAACAGGGTCAAAAATCAAATGTCAAGTGCAATTGAACGTGTTGCCCTTGACCTTTCAAACCTTAGTACCATGACCAGCCTTTCGGTGAGTCTATTGATGAAAATCAGAAGTCTTGCGGATAAAGCGAACTGTCCCCTGAGCCTTGTTAATGTTTCTCAATCATGCCTGTCCCAGATAGAATTAATGGAACTTGATGATCAGTTCGCTATCTATAAAAATGAGAAGGATATTTTTATTCAGGACAACTGATGTAACAGTGTATACCCGGGAAACACTGATTTCTTCCCCGCTCTTTCTACGCTATTTCATTTAAATTACTATTCACTTCTTCATATTTATTATCTTCTATCTTTATCTTCACCCCTAATTTCCACTCTCATACATTTTAGCAGAAAATGCAGGAGTAGGTTTTTAGCCGATGCAAAAAATATTCTTTCTATTACATAGAATTATCTTATTTATATTCATCCCCTTTTTCCTT
>JAUVGS010000249.1 GCA_030593665.1 Chitinivibrionales bacterium
GGAACTATCACGCTTTTTTAACGGCTTTTGTGCTATAAGCTCCGAAGGTAAATGGTAGTTGAAGTCATTGGTTTTCAATACAGATATCCTTGCATAGGTAATTTGCCCCGCCCATCTTGTAAATCACCCCTCGATCCGATGTAGATAAGGAAGATAAGGCTTGGAATTACAGTCGAAACGATGCTCTCACACCCAGGTTCACTGTTGACCGCTCCAGGTATACCGGTTTTTTAACCATATATTCATTCCAATAATAGTCCCGAATATTTTCCCAGTTATGATCATCTGTCTGTCTAAATCGGTCAAACAGATCAAAAATATTTATATCGAGGTATGCGGTAAAACCGGTAAAAAAACGATGATCTTCAACAGGTTGATCAAACTGCAATTTAATATCTATTCGCCTATACCACGATACCCTCTTCATCTCCTCAAAACGTAATCCGCTTGAATGTAATCTCAATTCACGATATGGCAGTCCTTCACAAAAAACCCCTGATAGATAAGCGTTCATTCTGTTTTTAAATAACTTGAATTGTATCATCGGTCTGACAGACCAGGGAATCTCCCATTCATAAGTGGTAAAAGAACCATTCTTTTCTCGATCGGAACGGTTGAAATCATTAATTATGCGAAATGCCAGAATCCTGCTGATATCTACTGACCATTCCCCCGAAATACCCAAGGATAGAAGTGATGTCGCCTGTTTCGGATCCCAATAAAACTCTTCCGGATTTTCCGATAATGCCGTACAATGATCTTTCCACCTGATATTCCCCTGCAGAAGAAAACGCATACGCGAAAGAAATTCTTTCTGAAATACAATTGATCCCATGTATGTCTTTATCTGTCGGGAGCGGTACTCCAATGATGGTAATCCGCGGATATCCGGCCATGAGGTGTTGATACCGCCGTGCGCAGAAATATATCCTTTATTAAGACTTACACGAGACCAGATGCCCGGGTCAATGAAAAGGGAATAATTATCATATACCATTCCACCACCAAGAAGATTGATACCCCAAATAAATTTATCCCTACTGCTCTGCATTCCGGCATGCACTGTAATAGACACCTCTTTTCTGTAAAATGTATCTTTGGAAGGCGCCCCTTTTTTCCTGAAAATCCTTGAATCGGCATTCCAGTCAAGGTATTCACCCCGGAAATTACAATCAAATTGAAAGGTACCGAGACTAATCTTGTTTATCTCTCCATAGAGTGAAACGTTTGACCGGTTGACATGGTTTTCCGTTACAATTGTCCCTAATATTCTCCTCCGGTTAACATACTGCCGGGACCCGCCGGCAGTGATCTTCCAACGTTTACTTTTTTTCGCATCTTCCAGTGAAATACTTCCCGCACCCCAAGGAATTATTTCATCTTTCAAAGGAGAGGAATAGGCGTCCAGCGCGACCCATACATGTTCCTTCAGTACAACATTTCTTATCTGACTCTTACCGGTAAATGTAATATCTTCATACCATAACGGACTCGCACATGCATCATAATATGAAATATCCGACCATATAAAAGAGATATCACCTACATTTCTATATCTAATCAAATACGCGTTGGGAACATTACCAGTTAACTGGTACAGGTCATTTCCATTACGAAAGGGAGTTGTTATACATAATCCGGCATCATAGGTGCCAAGAGTGAGCAGTATCTGAGGTCTATGTATCCATTGATCTTTACTGAATTGGAACTGACCGGGATCTACCTTTACTATACCGTTTGAAGCGCCTGCATAGTTTCCCGGAATATCCATGGCTATAAGACTAAATTGTTGAAGTGCAGGAACAAGAATATTGTTGACATCCATAAAAGAATGGCCTGAAAAATGAGCAGGAATAAACATGGGTACGTCATTCAGCAGGAAGAGATTATCATATATACTGCCGCCGGCAATTAAAAGCTGGGAACCGGCCTCAGGCACTCTGTTAACACCAGGATTCATAAAGATTATCTTATTAACATCATCATGTATACCAATCTCAATCTCTCTTTCAGCAACTGTTATAACCTCTTTAGTGACGGCCCTGGCAAAAACATCCACCTTGTCAAGTTGCAGAATAGATGAATCACTTTGCTCATCTGCATATAGAAGCAAACACATACCGATAATGAGGATTTTTGACAAGTGTTTCATGAGTATGATTACGGTAGGGTAATTATCTTATTCCCGATAGGATTAATTTCGTGGGAGCTGGACCCCGGGGTTTCAGTTGAGGAAAAACCGCTCCCTTTCATCAAAATATAGATTTAATCTACCGTGGAATTAAAACCATTTAATTATTTTACTCTCATGGACCTTGATATAACTACTATCCCCTTTCTCGCTTTATACGCAGAAACACACTTTAAATTCTTCCGTTTCTTTCCCAGTTTTCTCTATCAGAAACAGCCGGAGATTATTTTCGACAGCCCAAAAAGAATCAGTCCGGATAAAGATATACCCGTGATGCTTATCTGCAATGACATTAATCAATATCCTATTGATATTATTAACGTTAGAATATCCATTTCACAAAGTGGTTCAAGCAAAGTCGCCCTTGATGAAACTGATATTTCCGGTTATCGTATCGACCATCCCTATTATAATCAGAGCCATGTTTACCTGTTTTTCCTCTCATATTACCTCTTTGATCCTGGACACTATTCTATCAACGGGATAATGACCTATAAGGATAAAGCCTCCGGCAGGGAGAGAATTGTAATAAATGACAACCTGCGAACATCATCGAAAAATGCTTTAACCGGCTTTATCGCCGAAGATCAATACCCCGGCAGTGATTGGTGTATTTTCGGCGATCTGCATGTTCATTCACAATATTCACGCAGCCATGTTGAATTCGGACCTCCTGTCAAGGTTCTTGACATTATTGCAGCAACCAGCGGGCTTTCGTTTATAGGCATAACCGACCATTCATACGACCTGGCATGCACCATGGAAAATTACCTCAAACCTGATCCTGATTTCAAACAGTGGGAGTCAATACGTTCGGATATCCATGCAAACAGGAAATCATACCGAACCACGGTCATCCTCGGGGAAGAGATATCAACCTGTAATACGAAAAACAGAGTAATACATCTTGGAGCCCTTGGTATAAACGAATATATTCCCGGCTCAAAGGACGGCGCCAGAAAACCGCCGGCATCTGCCATAAACGAACCTGATGTCGCCGCTGCTACGGAAAACATAGAAAAGCAGGGAGGTGTATCTTTCGCAGCGCATCCCGGGGCCCGCAGCAAAATTATGCAGAGATTTTTTTTAAAGCGCGGTACATGGAGCAGTGACGATATCCATACCGATCTTCACGCTTACCAGGCTGTCAATAACGGTTTCACCGGTTCCTGGTATCGTGCTCGAAAACTGTGGATACAAACCCTCCTGCTGAAACAAAAGCTGCCTCTTATTGCCGGTAATGACTCTCACGGTGATTTCAACCGGTATCGCTCTCTCGGTATCCCTTTCATGACCGTTTCAGAGAATTTCCATCGCTATCTGTCCTATGCCCGAACCGGTATTTATTCGAGAGATAAAAAGGAAGAATCCATCCTTTCAGCAATTAAAAGCGGCAGAACCTTTATAACAAACGGTCCGTTTCTTACAATCAGCTCAACAGAATCCGCTGATGACTGCATTATTTCCAACCATGACTGTTCACTTGAAAAGAATTGTGTATTTATCGTAGGAACAAGCACTTATGAATTCGGCACTCCGCGAATACTCCGTGTTTTCAAAGGCTGCTACCAGACAAAACAGGAAAACCTACTCAAGCTTATTTCCTATGATAAACAACAGTTCCGTGTAACAGAAAAAATAGCGCTTGATACTGAAAACGGTGCCGGGTATATCCGTGCTTCACTTGTATGTATAAAAAATGACGGTGAACAGACTATGGCGGTGACGAGTCCGGTTTATCTTCGATAGAGATGCTCACGCTGAGAGGTGTAGATAGGGTGATAAGAATGAAGAGAGTGGGAGAAAGGGAGAGGATAATTTATTGGTTATCAAAAATATCTGAATATTTATTTTCAATTAATAAAATCTCTTTATCAGAAAGTTCTTTAAATTCCTTTATTCGCGCCCTTTTTGAGAAGTGCCTTTTTCCCTGTTCAAGAAACCTGACGATTAGTGCAACCATTTTATCAGGCATCTCAAATTGATTATCAAGAAATATTTTCATCTTTCAGGAACGGTTCGTTCGTGAAAAACAGTTATCGTCTGTGAAATATTTTTATTTTTCATAACATTTTG
>JAUVGS010000192.1 GCA_030593665.1 Chitinivibrionales bacterium
GTTGAGCTGGAAACGGTTTTTGGTGCCGGTTATCCTCAAGACGTTGTGCTTATTAATAATACCATTACAAAAAACAAAGCTAAAAACAGTGGTGGTATAGCGATTGTTACGATGAATCGTTTTAATGCGTATATCGAAGGAAAAAACAATATAGTACATGGCAATACTGCGAGTAGTAATTCGGAATGGTTCACGGACACGAAATCTTCGTTGGATCTAACCTACACCTGCTGCTCTAAAAGTTTAAGCGGCGCCGGGAACATTACCAGTGATCCGCAATTTGTCAATGCCGCGTCCGGTGATTTTCATCTCAAGCAGGGTTCTCCCTGCATCGATAAGGGTGATCCGGGTTCGCCTCAGGATCCGGATCAGACGATAGCTGATATGGGGGCGTTGTTTTTTAGCCAGGGGACTGGAATTAGCGAAGAAAAGCCGGTGATTTCGCCAACCGGATATAATGTTTGTCAATTAAGCGCGAACAGGTCCGGTCAGGGTGCTGTCATTCGCTATCAGCTCCCACAGGCGGCAGATGTTAAGCTGGTTATCAGCAATGCGGCCGGGCAAAAAGTCCGCACACTCATTGACAACCGGGTTGCCGCAGGCAGTTATCTGGCAGCATGGGACGGTCAAAATGACGGTGGGGGTAAAGCCGTTTCCGGTATTTATTTTTATCGTTTTTCGGCCGGTTCCTATCAGAATGTTTCTAAGGGGCTGTTAATGCGTTAGTGTGAAAATAAAAAAGTAAACTCTAAGGATGTTTTTTTATATTGTAAAATGGGTAATTCCTTTATGAAAAGGAAATAAACTATGGTATACAAAACAGGGTTGTTTTTCACTGTGTTACGTTTTTGTTTGTTTGTAACGGGAACAACCGTTTTCGCCCAGCAGCAGATCAGCGGTTCGCAATCCGGCACACTCGGGCCGGGTGAGTATCTTGTTACGGGAAAAATAACTGTCGGTTCAGGAAAAACACTAACTATCAAACCGGGCACAAAGTTTTTACATAACGGAAACCATGCATGGGAAATATCCGGGGACTTGCGCGCGGACGGTACACCCGAAGACAGCATTTACTTTATACGAAAAGACGCCGTAGCCGGTCATCGCTGGGATGGAATTCAAATCAAGGGTAATTCCACGGATTCAAGTATACTTGATTATTGCATTATTGATAATTGTCATACGCCGACAAACTGTTACGGCGCCGGGCTGCGACTTAATAAAGGGAACATTGTTGTTAAGAATAGTAGTATTACAAATTGCGAAGGGGAAGCGGGAGGCGGTATTTGCTGTTCGGGCGGGAGTAGCGTAATTGAAAATTGCTATATAGCCTATAACAAAACGTATGGTACCTGAGCTCACTGCGGAGGAGGCGGGGTCTTCTGTCGGGGTGGTGCAAAGGTATTATTGAAAAGAAATTTAATTTGTAATAACTCTACCGTCGGGTATGGGGGCGGGATTGAGGTAGAAACGGTTTTTGATGGCGCACAGCTTCATGATGTTGTGCTTATCAACAATACCATTACAAAAAACAAGGCAAAAAACGGCGGCGGCATAGCAATGTTTACGATGGGCTCTAATGCAGCTTATATCGAAGGTAATAACAATATAGTGTACGGCAATACCGCCAACAGTAATTCGGAATGGTTCAAAGATTCAAAAGCCAAATTGGATTTAACCTATACCTGCTGTTCGCAAAGCCTGAGTGGCGCCGGGAACATTACCGGCGATCCACAGTTTGTCGATGCTGCATCCGGTGATTTTCATCTGAAAACAGGTTCCCCCTGCATAGATAAGGGTGACCCGGCGAGTGACAAAGATCCTGATAATACACAGGCAGATATGGGCGCTTTGTTTTATAGTCAGGGAACGGGCGTCGATAAGAAAGAAGTTGTCGAAACGAATGGTTTTATAGTTAATGTGAATGGTTGCAATTCGTCAATTGTTGTCAGGTATAAGCTCGGCCGGGCTTTGGATGTGGAAGTGGAAATTGTCAATGTCGCCGGAAAAAAAGTGTTCACCCTTATTAACAGCAGGATGGCGGCAGGCAACCATCGGATAACCTGGGGCGGAAGAAATGGTGCAGGCCACAACGTAAGTCCCGGCATATATCTCTGTCGTTTTTCGGCGGGAAATAATGTGAATATAGTTAAGGTGTTATTGGCAAGATAGAGGAAATGTAATTTATTGAACAGGGGAGGATCTTATGAAAATGTATCACAAATTCACCATGCTGTTTTTGAGTTTTGCTGCTCTGATAACAGCGCAGACCATGCCCGATTTTTCAGTAAAAGATCTTGATGGAAATACCATTAATCTCTATGCTGACTATCTGGACAAGGGGAAGTATGCCGTTTTGTGCTTTTCAATGCCCCAGACCGGTTGAGGGAGCTGCGTACTCGCCGTTGGCGAAATGAACAGTGCTTACGATAAGTACGATAAGAATAAGGGGCCGCTTCTGGTTCTGACTTTTTATCAGCAGTGGGGTTCTAATAATAATTCAGAGTGTACCAGTTTTAATAGTGCAACGGGGGTAACGTATCCGACCATTCCAGGAAAAGAGGGAGAGAAGGTAATTGACGAGTGCTCTTTTGTTAATTCGTATACTGAATATGATATTATCGGTCCGAACAAAGAGGTTTTAAAGAAAAATATCAGTCCATATAAAGGTGAACTTATAAGTCTTCTGGCACAGTATGTTCAGAATACCGATATTGAAAATAATGAGAAGCTCCAGATAGGCGGTAATGACGGTTTGACCGGCATAGTAATAAGACAGGACGGCACACACTCGTTACATCTGACCGTTCCCAAAGCCGGTATATATACTGTCAGAGTATATTCAATCAATGGGAAAGAGCTCGGTTTTATGAGTGCATTATTCGATAAAGGCACCCATCAGATATTATCAGATACACGGCTGAGTTCTCAAAATATTACACTGTTTGAGGTACGGTGCGAAAATAGCAAAGTCATTAAAAAAGTAGTTGGTATTCAATAAACCCGGAGGAATTTATGAAAGGCTCTCAATTCATCGTCATATTTTTATTTTTTGTGTTTGTGCAAATGGCATTGTCGGATGAAATAACCGTAACATTGCAGGAGGGGGCAAACGGATATACCGGATGCGATGATATTCATATTGGGAATGCTTCTGCGGTGGGATTTAATTTTGGCGCCAATAAGGGGACCTCGAATAAATTGGTTATTTCTAATACGGTGTGTTGAGACGGAGAAATTGCTCTGGCCCGGGCGGCCATTAAATTTGATCTTTCATCTATTCCTGAAAATGTTTCTGTAATCAAAGCGGAGTTATCCATATTTGTGTTCGCGTACATGGGTAGTGGTAATGGCGAATACAAAGCCTACAAAATAACCACAAATTGGCAGGAATCTTCTGCAAATTGGACTTCCCCATGGACTAAAGAAGGTGGTGATTATGCAACACCTGCTATTGATGCCTATAAACACAATAGTGGAATTACGGAATGGCACACCTTCACCGTTACTTCGACTATCACGGAATTTCTCTCAAATCCGAATGAAAATTATGGACTTCTTGTGATTACTCAATCGAAAAATGCCGGTCAAAATAACTATGCTTCATCGGAATCTACTAATAAAACAGAGAGACCGAAGTTGAAAATTACTTATGATTCTTCTACTGAAATAGAACCGAACAAAAAAAACATTATTCACAATGGGATGTGCCATGTTACCATAACCAATATGCAGGGGCGTGTTGTTAAGACGTATAAAACCAATGAACCAAAAAAACTGCATGTTGAGAATATATCATCAGGAATTCACTTTATGGTAATTAGTGCAGGTGGAAAGCAAATAGTTAAAAAGTTTATTCATCGTAATGAAAATGATCGAATTGTTTTTGAGAAAATGTAATAAAATAAAGGAGTTTCTTATGAAAATGTATCACAAATTAGCCACGCTGTTTTTGAGTTTTGCTGTTCTGATAACAGCGCAGACCATGCCCGATTTTTCAGTAAAAGATCTTGACGGTAATTCGATTAATCTCTATGCTGACTGGCTGGACAAAGGGAAGTATGCCGTATTGTGTTTTACAATGCCCCAGGTCGGTTGAGGGAGCTGCAAAGTCGCCGTTGGCGAAATGAACAAGGCTTACGATAAGTACGATAAGAATAAGGGGCCGCTTCTGGTTCTGACTTTTTATCAGCAGTGGGGTTCCAATGATAATTCGGAGTGTACCAGTTTCAATAACTCACAGGGGGTAAGGTATCCGACAATTCCCGGGAAAGAAGGAGAGAAAGTAATTGACCAATGCTCTTTTGTAAAGACATTCACTGAATATGATATTATCGGTCCTGATAAACAGGTTTTAAAGAAAAATATCAGTACTGGTGGTAGTCTTTCAGGTTTTCTGGCACAGTATGTTCAGAATACCGATATTGAAAATAACGGGAAGCACAAGATGGGCGGGAAAGACGGCTTGGCGGGTATAACAATAAGGCAGGATGGTACTCACTCGTTACACCTGAAAGTTCCCAAAGCCGGTATATATACTGTCAGAGCATATTCAATCAATGGGAAAGAGCTCGGTTTTATGAGTGCATTATTCGATGAAGGCATCCATCAGATATTATCAGATACACGGCTGAGTTCTCAAAATATTACACTGTTTGAGGTTCGGTGCGAAAATAGTAAAGTTATTAAAAAAGTAGTTGGTATTCAATAAAACCGGAGGGATTTATGAAAGGCTCTCAATTCATTGTCATATTTTTGTTTTTAGTGTTTGTGCAAATGGCATTGTCGGATGATATAACCGTAACATTGCAGGAGGGGGCAAACGGATATACCGGGTGCGATGATATCCATATTGGGAATGCGGCTGCGGTGGAAAGTAATTTTGGTGCCAACAAAGGAACCTCGGATAAATTGGTTATTGCAAATATGGTGTGTTGAGGCGGCGCAATTGCCCTGGCCCGGGGGGCCATTAAATTTGATCTTTCATCTATTCCTGAAGATGTTTCTGTAATTAAAGCAGAGTTATCCATATTTGTGTTTGGATGCATGGGTTCTAGTGGTGCTGATTACAGGGTCTACAA
>JAUVGS010000484.1 GCA_030593665.1 Chitinivibrionales bacterium
CGAACTGAACCACTTTGCGGCCACGGTGAATTACTCGAAATCCGTCTCGAAAAAGGAAAGAAATTACTGCCTCCACCTTCCCGTCCCCTGCGGAGAATAGAGTTTATCGGTAATTCAATTACCTGCGGGTATGGAAACGAAGGAATGAGCAATGGAAAATTTAGCGGAGCAACGGAAAACAGCTTTCTCACCTATGGCGCGATAACAGCAAGAAATCTCAATGCAGAATACATGCTAATCAGTTATGCCGGCCTTGGTGTTTATCTTAACAGTGACTCTTCTACCACCAATACCATCCCGGATATATACGACAGAATCTGTCCAAATGACAGTATAAAAAAATGGGATTTCCCATCCTGGATACCACATGCCGTGGTTATAAATCTCGGCACTAATGATTTCGGTACAGGCGGCATCCCGGATTCTCTGGAATTTATAAATAACTATGAAAATTTCATTCGGCAGATCCACACCAATTACCCTGATGCAACTATTTTCTGCATTAACGGCTCCATGCCCGGATACCCGTGTATTGATCCGAACAGCGGCGAACATATAACATCATTGGATGTATTAAGGAATTATATTAACAAAACTATCGCTAATAGCAACTCTGCCGGTATAAATAATATTCATACCTTCTCACTATCCGTCATTGATTCATCAATTGGATACGGCGCCGAAGGACATCCCAGTGTGTATCAGCACAATCGTAATGCTGTGGAATTGACTGCGTTTGTTAAAGAGAAAATGGGGTGGTGAAAAGGCTTATTATTACTAATCCAGTTACCTGATCAAGCTGCTTGATTAATGCGGGAAGTATATGAAACGATGGTTGACCAAATCCCAGCCATAATACCCTTCCGGTAATATCTTTTTTTGTTAACACACTATCAACAGGCACGGTATACAGCCCATTTGTATCCAATATCTGCCTGATAGCTAACGAATCATCTTTCCAGGTCTGCGAAAATACTGGTAAAACCAGAAACATTGCCAGTAAAAATGTATAATATTCTTATATTGAATTTTATATCGCAACAGGGGCACAAAATTTTGTGCCCCTACGGTTAATAATACCACAAAAATCATACATACACACAAAAACTATACATACCACAAAACCGTCTCTTCCGGTTTATTAGAAGCCAGGTTTTCGTGATTACAAAACCCCTTACTTCACAACCACTTTCCTGCTGAACGAATGACCATCCACGGCAGAATACCGCAGGAAATAAATTCCCGGAGCATAATGCAAACGGTTCCATGACACACAATGCGTTCCCGCAGACAAAACCCCGTTCACCAGTGTCTCTATCCTGCGGCCGACCAGGTTGTAAACGGAACAGGTGATATGGCCGCTGTGATTGACGCGCAGTAAAATCGCGTGAGGATTGATATGTATCTGCGAATTCTTTGATTGCTTCTGAATTACCTCTTCTTCAACTCCTACCGGACAGTATTTCCAGAAATAATCATCATAATCTGTAACTCCCCAGGCTGTTTTCTGCTCTTCTGTGAACACGAGACTGTCGTTAAAACAAACACGGACATCATCAAGAGTATATGGTATTAGAGAGTTGGGGATATGTTTCAGTTTGTTGTAGTCAAGATTAATACTATGGAATGAAGTCATATTCCCGATATCTTCAGGTATATAAGAAATTAGATTGTTTTCTGCACGCGGTTTATCTAACGATTCAAGATCACAGAATTCATCTGGTATCAGGTTAATTTTGTTGTTTTGGAATTGGAACGAATACAATTTCTTCAGCTTTCCAATTTCCGGAGGGAGAGAGGTTATTTCGTTGCGAGAGATATTTAGACGTTGTAGGGATTCTAAATCGCCAATTTCCGGAGGGAGAGAGGTTATTTTTTCATTTCCAATTATGTTCAGGAAAATTAGCTTTTTAAGATCTCCGATTTCCGGAGGGATATTTTCTACACTTGTTTTTTCTAATCCAAATAAAGTTAGCTGATCAAGCAGCTTTAATGATGCTGGAATGATATGAAACGATGGCTGACCAAATCCAAGGTATAATACTCTTCCGGAGCTGTCTTTTTTGCCTATGACACTATCAACAGGTACGGTATACAGTCCATTCGTATCCAGAATCTGCCTGATAACCAGAGAATCATCTTCCCAGGTCTGCGAAAAAGTTTGGATAGCTGTAAGTACTAGTATTAATAATATGGGGTACTTAAATGTATTCATTAAAATCCTCCTTTTAATCAGCTTGTCAAGCAGGATAAAACAGGAGCAGACTATACTATAAATGTACTCTATAATGCTACTGTTTGTCTATTAAAAAGTAAAAACCAGGCGAAATTGTACCTTCAATCTTAACGATTGAAGGTA
>JAUVGS010000316.1 GCA_030593665.1 Chitinivibrionales bacterium
GATATAGCGGCTGCTGCAAAACTGCCGCTTGCTGTCAGTGGAGAAAGTGTCCGGCAGCTTGCTGATTTGACACAAACAGCAAAAGGAAAGGGTGTTGAAGAGATGGTGCTTGCTTTTAAAGGAACGAATGTCGGTGAGACAATATGCTCATTGACCATTGCCCGACGTGCCGCGTTACGGAAAAACTTCAGGGCATTAGGCTATCCCGCAATGGTGGAAGTTGATGCTGATTCTCCTGAGTCTGAAACTGTTTTCGCAAGCACCTTCGCTGCAAAGTACGCATCGATTGTTTTGATAAACGGTTCCGAACCGTGGGAACTGCTGCCTATCATGACTGCGGTGCAGAATATTTATACGGATCCGCAGGTACCCAATACCGTTGAAGCGAAACTGTACGAAGTCGGCAGTCCCAATGAAAATTCTCCGGTATTGTTTACCACTAATTTCTCACTCACCTATTTCAGTGTTGAAGGAGAAGTTGAAAGAAGTAAGATACCTTCCTATATCTGTGTAGTTGATACAGAAGGATTGGGTGTTCTCAATGCCTATGCGGGTGATAAAATCTCTGCTGAAAAGGTTGTAAAAACCATTGCTGAGCAGAAAGTAGCTGACAAAGTAAAGCATCGTAAGCTGATTATTCCGGGGCTTTTACCCATTTTCAGAGCGGAAATAGAAGATACATCCGAATGGAAAGAGGTTATCATAGGGCCTGAGAATGCAAGTAAGATTCCCGGATTTTTGAATGAAGGCTGGAAATAATTCTTCTTTTAGTTACCTCAAAGATGCTGGTGACTTCGTGTCTTTGAGGTGATATTGGATACCAATGTCCAAATATACGGTTACATTTAATTCACATGATAAACAGATTGTAGTCAACCAGGGGACAACAATTCTGGAGGCGGTTTCCCAAGCCGAAATCACCATAAACAACCTCTGTGGCGGTGATGGTATATGCGGTCGGTGTAAGATGATTGTGGTAAAGGGAAAAATTTCTGGAGAAGTTTCCGGGAAATTGTCCCGCGATGAGATAAAGAGTGGCTATGTTCTGGCATGTCTGACCACGGTTGAAAGTGATCTGGAAATTGAGATTCCCGCTGAAACATTAGCCAAAGCTAAAAAGGGAGCAGATGAAGATGCTGATAGGTTCAGTGATTTTGAGGATGTTTTTAATGAAGGCACATGTGAACCGTCTCCTTTGATCCGTAAAATATACCTGGAACTTGATACCCCTACCTTGGCAAATAATGTTCCAGATCACCAGAGAATATGCAACGCTATCAAAAAGAAACTGGGTGTGTCTTCAACGCAGACCGGCTTGAAAATAATAAAAGCGCTTCCTGATATTCTTCGTAAACACAATTACCGTGTTACAGCGACAGTGGGCATACGGCAAAATATCGCGGAAGTTATGTATATCGAGGGTGGCAATACCGAGGATAAGAATTATTTAATCATTGTTGATATGGGTACCACTACTATTGTAGCCCATTTGGTTAATGGAAACACATTTAAAACATTAGATGCTAAAGCATGTTTTAATTCTCAGGGAATCTATGGGCGAGAAGTTACCGGACGGTTGATTTCAGCAGAAAAGAAGGGCAATGATCAGCTACAGAAGCTTTTAGTTGAAGATATCAATTCCCTTATTCATACCTTAACCACCAGTAATGGAATAAATTTACGGCATGTGACTGCTGTTGTGTGTGCTGGTAATACTGCAATGGGACACTTTCTACTGGGACTTCCTATCTCCGGTATTCGGCGTACACCGTATATCGCTACATCGGTAGAACCACCTCCACTACGTGCGGTTGAAGTAGGTATTACTATTAATCCACGCGGTTTACTCTATTCGCTTCCGGGAATCAGCGGATGGGTAGGCAGTGATCTGACTGCGGGGATACTGGCCACCGAAATTCATGTAAAGAAAGAAATTTCGTTACTGGTAGATATTGGCACGAACGGTGAAGTTATTATAGGTAATAATGAATGGCTCATGGCTTGTTCTGCTTCTGCAGGACCGGCTCTAGAGGGGGCAAGCGTAGAGTGCGGTATGCGGGCTGAAAAAGGCGCTATTGAAAAGGTGTATGTAGAGAAAGGCACTATAAAGTATCAAACGATTGGAAATGTTCGTCCGAAAGGGATTTGTGGCTCAGGGATTATAGATTTTATCAGTGTCCTTTTACAGGAAGGCCTTATCAATAGAAAGGGAAAATTTCTTGATGATCCTTTGAAAAGGGTTGATACGTATAAGGGTACGAAGAAATTTATAATTATCAATGAAAAGAAACATGATACACTTGTTTATATAACTGAGGCTGATATAGAGAATGTTATAACTGCAAAGGCCGCAATTTATGCTGCCATGAAAATCCTTGTACAACGGTGTGACCTTAAGTTTTCACAAATTCAGCATTTTTATATTGCGGGAGCATTTGGTAATTACATTGATATTGACCATGCGGTTGCCATCGGTTTACTTCCGAATATAGCTCGCGATAGAGTGGCGTTTGTGGGAAATACATCGATTAAAGGGGCAAAAATTGTCGCGCTTTGCCGCAAAGCACTGGATGCAGTAATTGAGATTGAACGAAATACAACGTACTATGATTTAATGGGGGCGGATGACTATGTCGAGGAATTCAAAAAAGCGATGTTTCTTCCCCACACCGATATTGAAACGTTTCAGAAAATAATAACGTAGAAAGAGAAGAAGATGGCAAAAACAATAGCTGTTGCCGGGAAAGGTGGAACAGGAAAGACTACTATTGCCGCGTTAATTATTCGCTATTTATGTGAAAAGAACATGAGACCGGTATTGGCAGTAGATGCCGATCCTGATGCTAATTTAGGAACATTGCTTGGCATTAAAACAGAGACGTCAGTAGGTGATTTGCGGGAGGAAGTTCGGAAAGAGATGAATAATTTGCCGGCTGGTATGACAAAGGCAAATTATGTTGAAGCCGGTTTACATCAAATTATTGAAGAGGCAAATGGTTTTGATCTTATTACTATGGGAAGAGGGGAAGGCCGCGGGTGTTACTGCTCTTTGAATAATCTTATCCGTAAATTTTCAGATGACCTGGCACCTTCGTATGCCTGGATTGTTATGGATAATGAAGCGGGTTTGGAACATATCAGCAGAACAACCACATCGAATGTTGATGCATTGATTGTTGTGGTAAATGAAAATCCGATTGCCCTTGAAACAGCCAAGAGAATTGAGCAGATTGTCGATAGCCTGAAAAATGAGATCCGTAAAAAGTATGTAGTAACTAATATGGTCAGGATGGAACGAATGGAAATGATTAAGAAACGGGTATCAGAGTTATCAATGGAGTATCTTGGTGATGTACCACGAGATCAAATGCTCGAAGATGCTATTTTTAATGATGAATCAGTATTTGCTTTAAAGGAATCGAAAGCAAAAGAAAGCATATTTTCAATGATGGATAAGATAGGAGGTACTCATGGAACTACCTAATGTTAAGGAGAGATGGACCAGTCAGATCAGTGAAGTGACAATCGGTGCAACAAAAGAGGAGGGTGGAACGCGAGCAAAAACCATAACTGTTGGCGGACAGACA
>JAUVGS010000233.1 GCA_030593665.1 Chitinivibrionales bacterium
AAGCCCTGGAAGCTAAAGGAGTGCCTGATAGTCTTTTATCAGAGGCAAAGGTAAACCTTTATCAGGCACGAACAGCAATGAAATCCTCTAGTACTGCCTATGCGAAAAAGTATGCAGATTCACTTTTCTTTTATCTTGAAAAGGCTGAAACTCTAAGTCAGGCCACCATGGAGCAATATAGACCATATATTGATTCATTACGAAAAACATTTGATGAGAGAAAGAAAACGCTTACGCGCCTGCAGCTCCAGTATGCAGATAGCATTATCGCTTTTGTGGATTCGTTTACTACTATGGGATGGCTTATTCAGGCGAGAGATAAAGCCATTTATCTTGATACCTCTTTCGAGCGGCTGGTAGAGGATGAGAAAAAATCCAATAAAATCCGTCCCAGACTGATCGGTATCTGGTCGGGTCAGCGGGTTCCACCGGGTGGGTATAAGGCCCTGGAGAAGAGAAGATTTACCTTTAAAAAGGATGGTACATTCAGTTCATCTGAAGAAATGAACGGCCAGACACAGCAAACATTAAAGGAATACTGGAAATTTATGAACTGGGGTACCTGGAAGCTTCGGGGTGATACGGTCCTGATGTTTGTCACGCGTGAAAAATGTCCGAAGCAATTGTTTATTAGTTACGTTAAAAAAGACGGCAAGCTGCAATGGGTAAAAAATAAAGCACCTACCTATGATTCAACAATAGTCGGCCATGGCAAGGACCGGTTTATGACCTATGAATATCTGGTTGATAATTTTAAAAGGAGATAAAGCGTTGATTTATAACAGGGTATAAATTGCGCTGCTGAGCAATTATAAAGCTGGAAGGAACTGAACTTTTTTCCGGCTTTTTTTATAGTAATCGTTCACGGAACGCTCGCGTTTTCCTCTGGCCGTTGCGACGAAACAGGAATGAACAAGGCCGCAAGTGCTTGACTTTAATCATAAAAATGATGTATGATGGTGATGTATATGTATAAAATGTACATCATAGAGGGAGAGTTTATGGTCAGAACGCAAATATATTTAACAGAAGAAGAAAAAAAAGGTCTTGAGTCGGTGGCACTATCTTAAGGTGTGAGTCAAAGCGATTTGATTCGACAGGCAATAGACGACTTGCTTGCAAGAACCGGTAATAATGATCCTGAAACTGGTTTGCCTCATATTTATAATCATAATGTAACTGAAGATGAAGTTGAGGAAATTTTATTGCATCCAGGTGAAGATAGAACCGGAAGTGAAGGATCAAGAGCTGCTATCGGAAAGGCAAATAGCGGTTGATATTTAAAGGTAATATATGTTCCAGCCCCCATTCCCAAAAGTGCTTTTGTTATAACAACTTATGATTTAACAGGAAAACCTTTAACAGCATATAAAAAAAAGAAGACTTAGAAAGAAAGTAAAAAAATGAAGAAGAACAATTTCCCACCTGGCTGGGACGAAGAGAAAGTTAGGAGAGTGCTCGAACATTATGAGAACCAATCAGAGGAAGAGGCTTTAGCAGAAGATGAAGCTGCGTATGAAGATGATTCACAGACCATAATGGAAATACCGAATGAACTAGTGCCATCTGTAAGAGAACTTATAGCAAAGCACGCTGCTTGACTTCTCCCTGTAGTCTCCGTTCATAACTTGTCAATGCACCTAACCGATATGGGCTAAAATGAAAGCATATCGGCAGGTGATTTCTACGTTATCCCTGTGGGCAAGCACGAAAGCCCCTGGATAACATTATGTAGAAACAGAATGGTCATTTCCATGCCCCTCTGCTTAACATACTGTTATCGTATCTTATAGATTTTGGTGCTTTTAATATATTTGCCACTTTGAAACCTGACGATATAAATCTGTGCACTCAAATCTAAACCTCCGGCATCCGTGCCATTCCAGACAGCCTTGTAGGCACCTGCTGCTTTCTTTTCATTAACAAGGGTAATCAGTTCACGGCCCTTCAGATCATATATACCGATTCTGACATTCTGCTTGGCATCCAGAGCATATTCAATCGATATATTACGGAAGAAAGGACTTGGGTACACACTGGTTATCCGGGTTGTAAGAATAGTCGGAGCAATTTTCTGTTTTTTTACAATTATGGTCTGCTGGTCCTTAGCTTCATTAAGCAGACAACGACTTATCGTTGAGGAATTTAATGAGGTATCTCCTTCAACAAATTCTCCGACCGGGATAACCTCTATTTCAAAGAGATCACCGGCCGCATTGAAAGGATCCGTTCCTGCAAAAGCAACCAGTATTCGATTATCCACGGCGTTGTCAAGGTTTAAAAAGCCATTGAGCAGTGCCGCAGGTTTCACCTTGTGCAGTTTGTATTTCTCACTGTTAAAGGTAAGCTCAAATTCACCGGCATATATATCATCAGTCACGTCTTTAACCGAGATGAGCGCTTTAAATCCCTTGACCGGACCATCTACTGTAGTGATTTCACTCTGCTCAAATTGATTCATAACGATCGTCCCGATGAGATTTGAGGCCTGCCGTGGTGTTTCCGTAACAAAATCATTCCAGTTACCGCTGACATCACCAATCATGTATGCGTTGAGTTCAAGGTTATGGACACTTTCTGTCAGTTGTTTAAGCACGGTCTCTTCCGGGACCATTACCCACTTTCCGATATTTGTCACATCATTATATTCGACAATAAATCTGAGAATAAGCGCTGCATCATAAGCTGTATACATCGCATTCCCATTCACATCCGATGATTCTTTCTGATATTTAAATTTGTTTAGTGAAATGAGATCAACAACGTATCTGAGAACTAATGAAGCATCATACGCAGTGATTGCATCCCTGATGTCACCGGAATCCTTTTGTGCAGTAATAGTATAGGGTAAATATGAATGCGGTACTTGTGTGAAAGCGAAAAACCCATCGTCGTTAGAAGTAGCTTTCTTCCCTAATTCAACAATTTCAAGGTTAGCGCCACCCACACCCATTCTATTTCCGAAATATATCACCTTGCCGTCAACCTGATATCCGTCACCACCGCAGGGCATAAAAACATGGCCGTCTCTGGTTGTTGCAGCAGGGTCACCATCATTAAAAAAGGCTTTGACTATTGGCAAGTGCAGGAGCTTCCCGCAATGCTCTTCAAAAACCATCAGTTTAATTCTGAATAAAATACCGCCACCTGAAAAAGGATCAGCGCCGGCAAATGCAAATTTTATCATAGCATCGGTTATATTCTTCGCATATGAAGAACCCGCGATAACTGAGCCAATAGTATCAACTTCCAGAATTACCATTTCATTTTTATTGTAGCTGAGTTCGATATTTCCCGCTAACACACCGTATTCATCCATTGGGGTGACATAAACACCATAATACAATGTATCACCCATCTGTACAGTGTCATCAATAGTGTACACGACAAGATTACTTACGTTTATCTGGTATCGCTGCTCGGTTTTACCACCCATTTCATCTTTAGCAACCACGATAACATCATGGGAACCGAGGTCCAGAAATTTCGGAAACCAGGTGATAAGCCCTGTGATTGAATCGATCCTCATATTTAACGGCTTTATACGCAGAGAGAAACGTATATCATCTCCATCCGGATCAATTGCGGTAACCTGATAAAGGTATCTCATTCCGGCAATTCCCTCAGTTACAGGAGTGCTGGTGATTATAGGAGGACGATTATTCAGATTATTACGTGGATAGAGTACACTTATACCGGTACTGTCGTCAGAGTGCAGTTTTCTGTGTGATATATCACCCTGTTTTACTTTAGGCCACATAACCGCATCGGGAATTTCGCTATGATCCATACCCAGTGCATGCCCGACTTCATGGGTCGCAATATGACCTATATCCATTTTACCTGATTCGCCCGTAGTTGACCATGCCCAGTTCTTATTGTTAAACACAATGTCATAATCGGTGATTGCATTGAGATTATTACTCCAGACATAACAGGCCGCGACAACATTTCCACCAAGGGGCCAGTCTTTGCCTTTTGCCCATTTAAGGATATGAATGCTGTCAGCAGCAATTTTATCAACCGCGGTCATACCTTTATATTCACAATCGATTGCTGTTGTCGGCACATCACACCAGACATTAAAAGCTTCATGCATGTATTCCCATTCGTCAGTTACATCCTCGCATCCTTTTTCATTAAACCAGTATGGAACAACCGGATTTTTACCCGGCCATTTTGGCCCCAAAAAATTGTACGCTGAAACTGACATTGCACTAATGGTTATAATCAGACAAATAAATAGTAATTTTTTCATACTATACCCCTCTCTCCTTATTTATTCCGTGACTCGTTTATATAATCGATGACTATTGTCTTGAACTCATCGAGTGTGTAAGTATCACCTGTTTCAACCGTTTGGTCACCGGTTTTACTGAGTAATCTCACACCTGCCGACGTATCCTGACGGACTTTCTGAATCCCGTTTTCCGTGTATATTATGTATTTTC
>JAUVGS010000156.1 GCA_030593665.1 Chitinivibrionales bacterium
GTTCTGTTTTCAATGTCAGGAAACAATGAAAAACACCGGTTGTACCGCAAATGGAATGTGCGGTAAAAAAGCTGATACAGCGAATCTTCAGGACCTTCTGATTTATACACTGAAAGGAATCGCTGTTGTTTCTGAAAAAGCAGATGTTGTTAAAAAATACACTGGTCGATTTTTCGTTAAATCTCTCTTTGCGACTATTACCAATACAAATTTTGACAACGATAAAATAATTGAGCTTATTAAGCGGGCTCTGCAAATCCGTGAAAGTATCAAGAGTGAATATGATATTAAAGAGGAACTTCATGATAGTGCCGTGTGGAATTCGGATGACACAGACTTGGTTTATACTAAGGCGGAAACTGTCGGGATATTATCTCAGGAAAATGAAGATGTCCGATCCCTGCGTGAACTGCTTATCTACGGATTAAAAGGTATTTCGGCTTACGCGGAACATGCTGCTGTTCTTGGTCATGAAGATGAAAATATTTACAAATTTTTGATAGAAGCCCTGGCTTCCACAACTAAAGAACTAAGCGTTGAAGATATGGTCGCAATGGTTCTGAAAGCAGGTGAATTCGCAGTTACAACAATGGCTCTTCTTGACAAAGCAAACACCTCCGCCTATGGCAATCCTGAAATTACAGAGGTAAATATCGGCGTTCGCGGCAATCCGGGGATTCTCATTTCCGGCCATGATCTCAAAGACATGGAGGAGCTGTTGGAACAGACAAAAGATACAGGAGTTGATGTGTATACTCATGGTGAAATGCTACCGGCAAATTCTTATCCGGCATTTAAAAAATATGAGCATTTCGTTGGCAATTATGGCAATGCGTGGTGGAAGCAGAAGGAAGAGTTTGAAAAATTCAACGGCCCTGTTCTTCTGACAACAAACTGCCTTGTTCCTCCAAAAGACTCCTATAAAGAGCGGGTTTTTACAACCGGTGATGTCGCATTCCCCGATGTAAAACATATCAGTGACAGAGAGGACAATAAGGCGAAAGATTTCTCAGAAATAATTGAACTCGCGGAAAAGTGTGAGGCTCCTGAAGAGATTGAAACCGGAACAATTGTCGGCGGTTTTGCTCACAATCAGGTGATCGCTCTTGCTGACAAAGTCGTCGAGGCAGTAAAATCCGGAGCGATCAAACGCTTCATAGTTATGGCTGGCTGCGATGGCCGCCATAAAGAGAGAAACTATTTTACCGAAGTGGCAGAACAGCTTCCGAAAGATTCCATTATTCTAACCGCAGGATGCGCGAAATACCGCTATAACAAACTGAAGCTTGGTGATATTGGAGGAATACCACGAGTCCTCGATGCCGGTCAGTGCAACGATTCTTATTCACTCGTTGTAATAGCTCTTAAATTAAAAGAAGTGTTCGAGTTGGAAACTATCAATGATCTGCCGATCTCTTTTGATATTGCATGGTATGAGCAGAAGGCTGTTACTGTGCTTCTCGCACTGCTTTATCTCGGGGTTAAAGGAATTCGTCTTGGGCCGACACTTCCGGCGTTTCTTTCTCCCAATGTGGTAAATGTCCTGGTTGAAAATTTTGACATTAAACCGACTGGAGATGTTAAAGAAGATATTGAAGCCATGATGACCGGGAAATAAATACTTATGGTATCCGTTCACCGGTTCGGGGGTTGCCTGCCGTTTTTTTTGCGGCGGGGTTCCTTCGTTTAAACTCGTTAGCGGTCACCTGATTAAGAAAGAGAAGCGTATGCCAATGTATGAATATAAATGTGAAACGTGCGGTGAAGAGTTTGAGGAATTAGTGTCGGTTTTTACTGAAGATACACCGTCATGTCCGGTGTGCGATTCCTTAAAAACACAGAAACAGGTATCGTTGACTGGCGGATTTAGAGAAAGTCTCTGGGCTGGCGCCGGCGCGAGCTGTTCCTGCAGTTCAGGATTTTCCTGCGTAGCACCCCGGAGGTAAATTAGTGTCTGTCCGGAAAGTACCTGTTTGCTGTCATTCCGGTATGCTTTTAGGCCGGAATCCAGCTTTTCCACACCTAAGTTCTACCGCGGCTTTTTGTATTATCTCTTCTCATCAAAATAGGGCATGAGATTAGCGAGGCCTTTGGATAACTGCAGGCAGAACTTGAGGAATACTTCTTTGTCCTGTTCGGTAAAACTGCGGGAACCATAAAGGTCAAGGGATTTCTTACCATAGAGCGATAACACACCGGCAATCTGCGTACCTTTGCTGAATATTTTGCTCAGAAGGGAGTGAGGATATTCTTTACCAACAGCAACACCTTCCTGGCGGAGGTCTTCAACCAGGAGCACTTCATCGCCGGGTACTGTCTTGTCAAGTATTACAGCGTCAAGTTCTTCAATTCTCTTAAGGCGGGCATATTGATCTTCTATTGAAAAGGATTTATATATCTCAAGATGGTCGGAAACCGGATCCAGAAGCCAGAATACGCCAGCCTCAGCTTCCATGATCAGGCAGGCATAGGGCAATGCAAAATTAATTAACTCTTTCACATTTGTGGAAGAGGCAATATTAAAAGAGGCTTCGGAAACAGCAGAGAGTTTTGTCGATTGCATTTTAAGAAATTGCATTTCAGCATTTTTATTAAACTCATGCGCAATCATTTCTCCAATCCGGGCTACTATCTTCTCTTCTTCGGTCATATCATTTTTATTCGATATCATATGAAGAAACAGAAGCCCTACCAGGCGTTTCTGCAACCTTATCGGGTGGGCAATATACCAACGGCGCTGCGCTGAATTGAGATCAGGCGTTTGTAAACCGATTGTTTTCATATCTTTTAGCGCTTCTTTGGTAATGTATTCATTGAGTTTAATCTTCTTGCCCCGTAACAAATTCATATTAAACGAGCTTGAGGCCTTCACATAGAAACTTCGCTTCTCTTCATCATACTCATAATAGTTACAGATTACTCCGCCCGAGGAATTGGCAATCTTCATAAGCAGCAGATTCAGCCGCTCTTCAAAAGGAAAGTCAAGATCCAGTATTGCCTGAGCACTGCCTATAAGCGATAGCGAAAAAGCCGAGCTGGAAATCATTTCAAATTCTTTGGATACTTTTATAACATCGGCTGCAAAATGTGAAAGGTCCTCAACATATTTAAGATCAGCCTGCGTGAATATACGATTTTTGTTCTTGCTGTTTATATTGATTACCCCGACTATTTCAGAACCTATCTGCAAAGGACAGGATATCGCTGATACAAGGTCTGATCGCTCTTTGCCATCACTGTGATCTTCCCTGCCCACGGGGCCGGTAAGTAAAACCGATTTTCCTGTTCGCGCAACTTTCCCGGCGACACCTTTCCCGAACTTCTGCTCAGTTGCCCGGACAACATCAACATTCAATCCATCAGCCATCTCTATCTTCAGGAACCGTTTTTGCGGTTCAACCAGCATAATTGATCCTGAATCGGCGCCGCATGAACCGATAGCAACTTCAAGGAAAAGTTTCAGAAGTTCTTCCTTGTTTTTTGATAACAGAACCGCCTGTTTAATCTCGTGAAGGCTGTTTAATATATGTGTACGTTCCTGATCCAGGTCAGTAGTCTGCCCAATTCCTCTCCCACCGGAGAGAAATAATATTCGCGCACTTAAACCGCTGATAATATCAATTTTTTCAAATCGCAACTGCTTGAGCATTTCAGCAACTTCATGGCTGTCAGTTGCATTGATAATCACGTCAAGAAACTGGTATCGTTCAAGCTCCCTGAGGTCTTCAACTTCCGGGTTAACTATCCTGACAATACGTATTCCCTGGATTTCCAGTAACTGCGAAAGAATAGAGGTAGTCTCTCTGGTAATTCCAACGATTGCAACATTCTTATATTTAGCGGCAAGTATCATAGGCTCTTTATATAATTCTTAATTGGAAATATTCCCCACTGAGGCAGAAAGAGAGTGTTCGTATTTTCTAAAATTCCTTCCCATTGAAAATAATCGTAAAACGTTCTTGATATCAAGGGAATTCGCTCATGAAATGTTTCTCAAACGTTTTTTCTCTGTTACGTTTTATTGTGCAATTAAATTTCCCTTTTTTCAATCTAATAATAATTCCAGCGGTATAATTTAGAATTACAGGTAAATTGCTTTTAATTATTAGCTGGTCTGAAACATTCTTTAGCAACAATATATTTTATCCTCCATGATCAAAGTCATTCTCAAGAAAAGTCGGGAGAAATCTCTTCTCAGGCGGCATCCATGGATATTCTCCGGTGCTATTGCGAAAACCGAAGGGAATCCACAGCCCGGTGAAACAGTAAACATTCGAGGTGCTGACAACACCGATTTTGGTTCAGGTGCTTATTCCCCTCATTCACAGATCCGTGTCCGTGTCTGGACCTTCAATCCTGGTGAAGAGGTAACG
The DNA here is from genome assembly GCA_030593665.1 of Chitinivibrionales bacterium. Next base: position 4,374 of record JAUVGS010000156.1, read on the forward strand.
CCTGCTTTTTTTCAAACACGACTTGAGCAAGCGCTTGCATTACGTGATCATATAATACAGAAATCAAATTTACCATCTTATCGGCTGATCAATGCAGAATCCGACGGCTTTCCCGGGCTGATAGTCGACCGGTATGCCGATTTTCTGGTGTGCCAGTTTCTCTCGGCCGGTGCTGAATTCCAAAAAGACACTATTGTTGAACTGCTTAATGCACTTATACCGAATTCAGGTATCTATGAACGTTCTGATGCAGCGGTCCGCAAAAAAGAGGGCCTTGTTCAACAGGTCGGTGTTCTTTCCGGCAATGAGCCTCCGGAATTGCTTGAAATCAACGAAGGGCCGTATAAATTTTTCGTTGATATAAAAAACGGCCACAAAACCGGATTCTATCTTGATCAGCGTGAGAATCGTAATAGTATTGTAACTTATGCGCACAATGCACAGGTACTCAACTGTTTTTCCTATACCGGCGGTTTTACTGTTACCGCACTCAAAGGAGACGCTGAATCAGTCACCAATATAGACTCGTCCGCATCAGTACTTGAACTCCTGCAAAAAAATATCATGGTAAATAATCTTGACACGGCAAGAATAGAAAACAGAGTTGGTGATGTCGCTGCCATTCTTCGACAATACCGGGATGCTGCCAGACAGTTTGACATGATTATCCTTGATCCGCCGAAATTTGCCGAATCGCGCAGCCAGGTACAAAAAGCAAGCCGTGCGTATAAAGATATCAATCTTCTGGCATGCAAACTTCTCAGACCTGATGGTATCCTGGTAACGTTCTCATGCTCCGGGCTTGTAAGCAGAGACCTGTTTCAGAAAATCGTTGCTGATGCCGCTCTTGATGCAGGCCGTGACGTTCAAATCATTCGCCAGCTCTCACAATCCCCTGACCATCCGGTTGCGACCAATTTTCCGGAGGGTAACTATTTAAAGGGAATGGTGTGCAGGGTTTATTAAACATCAGTTACTTTATAATATTCAGACCTCAGTATAAATCGCAAGTTTCTTTTCCTCTATTGTCCTCCTCGTCCTCGATCCGTTTTTTTTCCAGTTAAAAAGAAAAAAACGAGAAGGAGGACATAGTCTACGGGAGAGACATAATCTTAAACTTTTCCCGTTACTGACAACTGCAACCGCTTCGCCATATAAGCAAACTTATACAAATAATTCAGATTGCCATCGAGGGTAATATCCTGCTTAAGAATAGAGTTGAGGATATCAGGTTTTGGGGAGAGTAAAAAGTTACGTAATGCCGCAGCATTCTTAAAATTAACAGTAATATCAGTAGTATCTATTACTCCCTCTTTTACCTTCATTTTATTATTGGTAAAGCTCGCCGAAACCGTTATCTGATTATCCTTGCTTTTAAACAGGTAT
>JAUVGS010000278.1 GCA_030593665.1 Chitinivibrionales bacterium
CGGCCGTGTCTGGCATCCCGGCGGCTGTCACCCGTTCAGTGCAATGAACGTAGCACTTGTTCATAATGGTGACTTTGCAAACTATGTTTCAGTCAGTCAGTATCTTGCACAGAGAAATTATCACCCGCTGTTTCTTACCGACACCGAAGAAGCGGTTCTGCTTATTGACATCTGGAGCCGGGTTTACAAGTATCCTCTGGAGTATGTCATTGAAGCACTCGCGCCAACATCAGAGCTTGATTTCGATATGCTTCCCGAAGAAAAACAGAAAATCTATAAAGAGATACAGACACATCATATAGGCACATCACCCGATGGTCCCTGGTTTTTTATTATCTCCCGTAATGATGTTGTCAATAAACAGTTCCAGCTTATAGGTATCACAGACACGGCTATGCTTCGTCCGCAGGTATTTGCTTTGCAGGAAGGTGAAGTACAGGTTGGGCTGATCTGCTCCGAGAAACAGGCTATTGACGCGACTCTAAAATCACTTGCCAAAGAGGACAAACGATTCAGACCCGTTGCCGACAAATACTGGAACGCCCGAGGCGGCAGCTACACTGACGGTGGCGCCTTTATATTCACCTTGAAAGATGGGAAAATCATCTGCACCGATAAATTTGGCAAAGCTATTGAAGTACCGAAGGATAGAGTCGCATGCGATTTTTCTGTTGCTGCCGATGATCCCGATGATGCTGTTAAAAACGGTATTGAAGCGGCTTTGAAAGAAAACAGTGTTCATGCGATTTTTAACTATTGTACTGACAACATTAAGACCTTTGACGCCAACACACTGGTGTATACAATCAACGCCGTTAAAGAGTATGCCGCACAAAGTGATGAGAATAAAGCTATTGCCATTGAAGCACTTACTCTTCTTAACGACCGAAGATATAACACCGGTTCAATCAAACGCAGCTCTGTATTAGAACTTGTTCGAAACATCCTTGATGAGATATTTCTGGCATCGTCAGCGATAACTGACCGTACAGATTCTGTATACAAACTCATCGACTTTGATTCCCGTGAATCAATTCGTGAGCCAAAAAGCGAAGAATCTGTTTTGGTTATCAATGCTGAAAAATTCGCTCCTGAAGATGAAAACTGTGATGCGGAATTGATCAAAAAAGCATTCACACTCGGCTGGAAGAAATACATTGTCTTTAAATATCGTGGTCAGCGTTTTACCGGTTGCGGTCTTGGCCCAGAAACGGACGACGTCAGAATTGACGTCTATGGCTCATCAGGTGACTACCTCGGTTCGGGTATTGACGGTATGGAAATCCATGTGCATAATAACGCACAGGATCAGCTTTGCCAGATTCTTAAACGCGGCAAGCTCGTTGTTCATGGTGATGTGGGCCAGACCTTCATGTATGGTGCAAAGGGCGGTTCAGTATTCGTTCGCGGTAATGCCGCAGGAAGACCGCTTATCAACGCTGTCGGCAGACCAAAAGTCGTTATAAACGGTACCGCACTCGATTACCTTGCCGAGTCATTTATGGCCGGCGATCCTCTTGACGTCGGCGGATTTGTTGTACTCAACGGCGTTGGTTTCGATGATGTCACCGGTGAGATGAAAGAGTATGACACTCCCTATTCCGGCGCGAATATCTTCTCACTGGCATCAGGCGGTGCTATCTATGTTCGTGATCCACACAAAAAACTCGTTGATGAGCAGCTTAACGGCGGTGAGTACAGAGAACTAATCGATGCGGACTGGGACATTATTCATCCAATGCTTCAGGAGAATGAGGAACTCTTTGGTATCACCGTTGATGAATTGTTAACGGTTAATGGTGAGAAGAGAGAGCCTGAAGATGTTTATACAAAAATCGCTCCGAAGAAATTGGCTGTCTTGACAAAAGAGATTGAAGAGGATGGGTTGGAGGAGTAGGGCTATAAACTATTACTTTTTATATTATCAGGCACTTGATTAATCAAGTGCCTGACTTTTTTGGGTTTAATTTTTAATAAACAACTTCTCAATGGTATGCAGCAAACCTCCATGCACCGCAGGATTAACATTTTTCACCCTGTTTGAAATACCGAGGATTCTCTCACTCCTGACGGTAAAAATCATTGGCAGCTCATCGGATGCAATATACTGCCATTCATGATAGATAGCTTGACGCCCCTCTTTGTCAAGAATCGCTGTGCCGGCGTCAAAGAGGTGATTTATACGCGTTTCCCATTGCGTTGCAGGTTTTTGGTGACCCGGAGCCCACAGGTGATGTTTTCCTGAAGATTGCCAGATGTCCCGCCCCAGATGAGGTTCAAAACCACCGGAAAAACCGAGCATAACCATGTCCCAGTCATAAGGAGGATGATAGAGATTTTTATACATGATTTTTTTATCTATACTGTTCAGGTGTACTTTAATTCCCAGCCGTTCTAAATCCATACAGATAATCTCAGCGATATTTTTGCGAAGTGTATTGCCGCTATTAACAACAAGGTTAAATTCAATCGTGTTACTGTCAGGATCCTCCAGGAAACCATCACCGTTACGATCCGTAAATCCCTCTTCTCGTAAAAGCGTACCTGCTTTTTGCAGATTATAGAGGTATGTTACTACCGCAGGATTATAAAAATTACCGACTGCAGGGCTGAGAGGAGAACATTGCGGATAGCCTCTTCCTTTCATATACACATCAATAATTCTCTGCCTGTTGATTGCATGGGCAACAGCTTTCCTGAAGTTCTTATTCCAGAACCAGGCCATTTTTTTTGCGTCAACATAGAGTTTTCCCGAACCGCTGTCCACTCTGCTGTTTACATTAAAAAGAATGCAGTTACTACCCAGTGCGGGGCCTAAATGAAACAGTGAATACGCAGAATCGTTTTCGTCAAGTTTCGCATAATCATTCCCGTCTGCTGCGAGATAATCGATTTCACCATTTTTAAAACTCTCCTGCGCCTCATCCAGGTCAGACACTATGATGTAGATAATCGAATCGAGGTAGGGCAGACTGTTTCCCACACTATCCAGCCGCCAATACAGAGGATTCCTTACGCAAGTAAGATTGCTATAGGGAGTATATGAGGCAAGGAGAAAGGGACCTGTCCCAACCATAATCCGTGGTGATGTTTTAACAGAAAGAGAATCTGAAAATGCACTGTTTTTCAGCCATTTCTCATAAGCATGCTTTGGAAGAATCTCCTGAGTCATGTAACCGATAAAGGGAGCAAAAACTTTCGGCAGGATAAAAATGACCGTAAAACTATCGAGTACGGTTACCCGCATCCTGTCGCTATTAATGGTAAACATATCCCGTGAGATATTTGGGGGTATGTTTTTGTTATAGATAAGCTCATTAAAGGTAAACGCAACATCGTAAGCCGAAAATGGTATACTATCCGACCATAAGACATTTCTTCGGATAAAAAATTTCCACTCACAATTATCTTCGGAGACAATCCAGTCTTCGGCCAGACAGGGTTGTGGTTCTCCGGTAGCGCCATTAATACGGACCAGCCCCTCATACATGTGGGGCACAGCGCCCGGCGCGAGTATCGGATTAAAAGTAGCGGGCTCGGCATATAACGGCAGGGTAAGAGTCCCACCCTGTTTTCCGATTGCAGGAGTAAAAGCTCTGGCACAATTCACCAGCGAATCGTAATTAAAAGATAAAGAAACACCTTCATCCTGCGGCAAATCCTGCTCTTTCCATTTACCGCAATTGATTACAATACCGCTGATAAGTATTACTAAGAGATAAAATTGTGAAATTGTATTTTGTTTTCGCATATCTGTCCTGTTATTATAGTGAGGTATACAGCAGTTAATATAAATTAAGCGATTCCAAGCTTCGGGTTCTGGGTTCAGATACATACATAGCTATCATTCCATCCATAATTTTTTAAACTCTTTACTCCCGGCAATTTTCCCAATTTCTTTCACCTCATCCTCAGTCCATCTTTTTATTTCTACTGGAAAGGGCAAAGTGCTGCCAAATCCTTCTTGTAAATTTTCAAGTAACACGCTCTCATTATAATCAGCCACACACTCTTCAATACAGGTACACTTTTT
>JAUVGS010000251.1 GCA_030593665.1 Chitinivibrionales bacterium
GTTGAAATATGCGCCGGTGCCATTCTTAATAAAATGCTACCGACAAAAGAAACGAGCGATTTTATTCAGGAACTTTCTCCAATACGTATTCCTGATATAAAAGCGTTGTTTCGGAAGACCTATTACCGGCTTTACTGGTTTCTGAAAGAGGCCCTGCCGATTTTTATCATTGCAGCGGTTGTACTGTTTGCATTTGATAAATTTTATATACTGAACGTTATAAAAATAGTATTACGTCCTGTTGTAGACACGTGGCTTGGATTGCCTCTGGATATCGTGGACGTATTGATTCTAACCCTTGCCAGGCACGAAGCTGCAGCGGGTTTGCTTCTCAACATGGTTGATGCAGGAGCGCTTAACTATATACAGTGTATTGTTGCTGTCGTAATAACAACCATGTTTGTTCCCTGTTTCGCAAATATAGTGGCAATGTGCAAAGTGATGGGAGTAAAAACGGGGATAGCTATGGCTATAGTAATAAATATTTCATCTTTTGTACTGGCGGGTATTTTAAATTGGATATTACTATTTACTATCGGAGGGTAATGGTATGAGGAGAAGAGAAAAAGACGAGTACATGGAGCAGTTATGGTATATGCAAGAGGATAACAATGACTCTTTAGATGAACTAAAAAAAGCTATGGGTGAGAATTTTTATGAGGATGTTTTAAAAGAGTTGTCTGATTTAGGCTTTGTCAAGTTACATGATGACGATAAAAAGGTGGTTCTTACAGAGATGGGCAGGGAAAATGCCCGTAAAATAGTAAGGGCACACAGAATAGCTGAAAGGCTTATACACGATGTGTTGGGGGAAGAGTATGAATCAGGTGCGTGTGAATTTGAGCATATAATAAATCCTGAACTGGTCGAAAGTATCTGTACCCTGCTTGGGCACCCGCGGGAATGCCCTCACGGAAAGACGATTCCTGAGGGAGGGTGCTGCAAGCGTTCCGATAAAACGGCAAAGACGGCAGTTATCCCCTTGACAGAACTTGAGGTTGGCCAGACGGCACGGGTTGCGTATGTGCAATGTAAAGATGATCGGCAGTTGCATAGGATTGACGGCCTTCAGCTCCGGCCCGGTGTGGAGGTGAAATTGCATCAGAAGTACCCAACCTTTGTCGTTGAATGTGAAGGTTCGAGTATTGCACTGGGAGAAGAAGTCGCATCGAATATCTGTGTCTGGGTAACGGAAGGAAATCCTCACCCGGAAAAGTCAACCGGTCAAGTGAAAAGGGGCAGGGGGTTTTTAGGCGGTTTAGGATTTCGACACAGGAGAAGAGGGGCATAATGTAAATTTACGTTATACATATCACCGGGAAATCCAGGGAGGATTTTTCAGAGTATCTTACTTTCTATTCGGCATCTTGTCGAAGGCATAAAGTAATGAGTATCAATCATGATAAACCACATAGTACCCGCCTGAAGAAACTGCTGCTGCGTGAAGACATCCCTGCTGATGCAAAAGAAATAATACGCGACAGCATTAAAGAGCAATCGCAAGCCTCAACGGATTCCGAAGACCTTGCGCTTGTCAACGAATTGAATATTGCGAGCAATCGCGGCGACAGCTTTGAGAACATAGTTACTTTGCTCTGCACCCGGACAAAAAAGATATTCTTCGGCTATGGCGCAACAGTATACCTGATGAGCGAAGATGGCGAATACCTCCGGATGATGGATCTCTCTATACCTTCAAATACGGCAAAACGTATTGAAAATCTTATCGGCATGCGAATGCCCTCCGTACAAATTAAATTGTCGGAAAACAGCTTGTATTTCAAAATATTGCAGGGACAAACGCCCCGGCTTATTACCGACACGAAAAGTATACGGACATTAATGGCGGAGTGTACGGAGAATGCGTTATTGCAAAAACTCATTCCATCGATTCACAGAATCCTGGGTATTAAATCAGTGATTTTCGTGCCACTTGTCTCCGCCGGTGTCTGTCTCGGTATATTGGACATCTCTTCGAAGCGCCTGATGGATACAAACCATGTCCGAAGGCTGGCAAATATTTCTGAAGAGCTCACCGTCATCCTGAAACGTACGAGAGATGAGAAAGCGCTGCAGGAGTCGGAATTATTGCTGAGGAACCTGCTGGATTCCATTCCTGATTTATTGATTGTTCTCGATAGGGAACTCAATGTTTTGTTCAGCAACTGGCATGGGCATGAGTATATACCACAAGAAATACGGAAACGGAGGCCAAAATGTTATGCGGTATACATGCATCGTGATAAGCCCTGCGAGCCGTGCCATGCCCTTGATGTGCTGAGAACGGGCAAGCCCCGGCATGTGGAAATGAAAAATCAGGTTGACGGCATAATTAGAGAAGTCAATGCATATCCGATAATTGATGAATCGGGCAGCGTGATAATGATTACTGAACATGTCCGTGATATTACCGACCGCAAGCAGATGGAAGAACGTCTCAGGCAATCCGAGAAAATGGAAGCGATAGGCCAGTTAGCCGGAGGGATTGCGCATGATTTTAATAATCAGCTTGCCGGTATACTGAGTTACGCCGAGTTACTGCGGCTCAATCTCAGCGGCAATCCCGATCTGGCTCATCACTCAGAAAGCATAGTCAACGTTGTCAAGCGGGCGTCCGACCTGACGGCACAGCTTCTTGCATTCGCCAGGAAAGGCAAATATCTTTCTGTCCCGGTGGATATTAATCGAATAGTATTCGAAGTAGTCTCCATGTTGCAACACACCATTGAGAAAAATATTATTCTGAAGCAACAGCTCAATGCTCATCCATGCATTACTCGCGGCGACCCGTCGCAACTGCAGAATGCTATACTGAACCTGGCGTTAAACGCACGCGATGCAATGCCGCAGGGCGGGGAATTGAGTGTATCGACAGAGGTTGTTTTTCTGGATCAGCAACGCTATACTCTCAGTCCCTTCCAACTGGAGAAAGGCCACTACATTGAAGTAGGTGTTACCGATACCGGCACCGGGATTGACAAAGAGACTCAGCATCATATGTTTGAACCTTTCTTTACAACCAAAGAGAGGGGTAAAGGCACGGGCATGGGCCTGGCAGCCGTATACGGCACGGTGAAAAATCATCAGGGAGGTATAGATATTTTCAGCAAGGACGGTCATGGTACCACGTTCAAACTCTACTTCCCTCTTGTGGATGAAGAAATCCTGCCTGAGGATAGTCGTACCGCAACAGCGAAACTCGTGAAAGATACGGTGCATATACTCCTCGTTGATGATGAAGATAGTATATGCGATGCTGTTTCAAAGACGCTACGAAAAATCGGTTACCGTATTACACCATTCCTGAACGGGGTGGAAGCATTGGATTTCTACAGGAAATCATGGAAAATAATTGACCTTGTCATTCTGGATATGGTTATGCCGGTAATGAGCGGTAAAGATGTTTTCATTGCTATGAAAAAAATAAACCCGCATATCGTAGCGCTGCTTTCATCAGGATACAGTATCAATGGCGAAGCACAGAGCATTCTGAATGAAGGCGTTGATGGATTTATTCAGAAACCTTATAAAATTGAGGAATTGTCCCGGAAGATTACTGAGGTTTTGAATATTACTATAGAATAAGTGAAATCTAATTAGTGTCTGGCCGAAAACGTCATTCCCGCATGTTTTTGGCGGGAATCCATACATTTTTTTGTCCAAAAACACTGGATTCCCGCCAGAAGCATGCGGGAATGACGCTAAAAAGGTAGTTTCCGGACAGACACTAATTATACGCTTCCATTATCGGTCTGTCTTCTTTCATAAGATCCCCGGCGATGTTGCCCATATTCATAGTATTCCAGAACGAAAGTTTTTGATGGCTTTCAAGATACTTTAAAGGAATCGGGTGAGTCCCAATTACCACGCGCAGGTTATAATGATTTTCTATGAATTCTTTGAAATGCCGTATTCGGGGACATGGAGGGTAACCGACTACCAGGCCTGTAGCAAGATGAATTACCTCTGCGCCGTTTCTTTTCATCTCTTCCGGCACATATTCAATATTGCCTCCGGGGCAACCACCGCAAGAGGAATAGCCGACTATTTCCAATTCCTCGTCCTTCGGGTAAATGGAAAATCCTCCGACATGTTCCCTTAAAGCCCGAAAACATTTACCACCTCCACAATCCTGGTATCTGGCACAAATAATAATTCCAATTTTTTTCATGATTCATTCCACTTTTATTGAGTATGTCTGTTTTTAACTTTTACAGAAACATTGCCTTCTGCATCAATAAAAGCACTTG
>JAUVGS010000095.1 GCA_030593665.1 Chitinivibrionales bacterium
GGTCTATTGCATTAACCCTTCTGAGTCTTTCAACAATTGTTTGAGCAGGTATAGCAAATTTCTCGTTATACAAATCGATTCCCGCATCAAACTGCTTGTAAAAACCATCAACATACCGCGGATTATGACAGCTCAGGCAAACATCCCGCATAGCGAGCCGTTTCCGTTTCCAGTTCTCGGTCTTTTTTGAAACCTTGGCCCGAATATTCCATGACATACGCAGGCCGATATCATGGGTCCGTGACTGATTAATGGTGGCTGACACGTGACAGGTGGCACAGGTTGGCGCCGCAGTATAGGTTGCACCGACCACCCACGTTTTACCGGCCATATTCATCTCGTGTATATGGCTACGATACGCAATATTGTGCTTTGACTCTGTATAGACCTCCATCTGGGGATGGTCTGGTCCGAGATGGCACCTGCCGCAGGTTTCCGGCTCACGAGCCTGTGAAACAGAAAAATCATGGCGTGAATGGCAGGCTACACAGGAACCGGCAGTCCCGTCGGGGTTAATACGGCCTATGCCGAAATTAGGCCAAGTTTCCGGATGCAGTCTACCGCTGTCAAGCACTTCCACGATAGAGCCGTGGCACTGTTTACACCCCGAAACGGTAGCGCCGAATCCTTCAACAACTTCTCCCAGGTAATTATCCAAAGAGCCGAGTATCTCGCCGCCCTTTGCATGATGCGAACCAAGGAACTGCTCTGATTCCATTTCATGGCACCGTTTACAATCCCTGGGGGAAACAATGACTGCGATAGTATCTTCAAAGTGCTCAAAGGCATCTTTCTCACCCGATTTCGCATTATGGCATTCATAGCATCCTACGCCGGATGCGGCATGAGAACTTTTCTGCCAGGAATTGACAATTGAGGGCTGTTTTGAGGTATGGCACTCGATACATTTTTTCGTTTTTTCAGAAACAATCGCCTGCGAGGTAAAGGGCCAGCGTGCCTTTTTCTTTTCAACCAGGCAGCCACCGGCCAGCAAGCTTACCCACAACACAACTATAACTCTTTTCATTGTATTCCTCTTTTGTTAATAATATATCTGTAAACTTTTTAATTTTTCCACATGGTTCTGTTCAAAGGTGGCGAGTCCTTCAAGCAATTCCTTAAAATCACCCAACACCATATCCGCAACAGAGTGATACATCTTTACAGATTGCTTCTCCCGCTCCAGCGCGTAGGCAATAAGTTCCTGCAACGTTGGTTGTTGTGTGGCTATAACCGGCATGGTCAGGCTGATATCAGGGGGGAATTGAAGAATACTGTCATCGGATACCGTTTCAGCCTGTTTACGCAGCCTTTTTTCATGATATACTTCCTCTTTTTCAAGAATTTTCAGTAATTCATTCACCGTTGCATCAAGAGAAACGCTCTGCATGGAACGGTAGAGATCCGCAGAGTCAATTTCAAATTGAATAGCCCGCTCCAGGAATTCTTTCCCGGTCACATAGTTATCGGTATCAGAACTTATCATACCATATCCTTTCGGCTGGGACACCTTTGTTTTCCAAAACTTCAGTAGCTGCCTCGATCATGATAGGCGGACCGCACATATACGCTTCCGCATTATTTCCATCTTTGAGATATTTATCGATTACCGTATGTATAAAGCCGGTTTCACCTTTCCAGCCACCCCTATCATCAGAGAGTGCCGGGTAATAGGCGAACCGGGTATTCCGGCGCGCTATCTCCTTGAAATCAGTATGATCGTAAAGATCCTTTATTGTTCTGCTGCCATAATAAAATTCCACCAGCCGTTCTTTTGCGTGCGTATCCCAATAGCTGATAATCGATTTGATAGGCGCGAGTCCTACCCCGCCGACCACACAAACAATCTTTCGCGAAGAGTCGGTTCTCAAATAAAAATCACCATAGGGCCCTGAGAACCGGCAATGATCTCCTGTTCGTAGACTATGCAGATACGAAGAACCGATACCTTCAGGAATCAGTTTAACATTCAGCTCAATAGTACTTTTATCATCAGGATGGGATGCCATGGAGTAGGCACGGTACTCAACACCACCCGGTGTGTCAACCTTAATCTGCACATACTGGCCAGGTTTATACTGTATTTCCTTCGGCTCAATTAAGGTAATCCGGATTTTCCTGATATCACCGGTTACCAGCTCGGAATACACAATTTCACCTTCATACTCTTTTATCGCAAGGTATTCGGGCGCGATTTCAATTTTCAGATCGTTGCGAACTTTTAATTGGCATGATAATCTATAGTATTGACGAATCTCCCTGGGGGAAAGTATCAGCGTTTCTGTCGGTAAAGCGCTGCCCCCACCCTCTTTTACTATGACTTTGCAGTATCCGCAAGTACCTTTTCCCCCGCAGGCGGATGGAATGAAATACTTATTCTCAAAAAGTGTTTTCAGCAGGCTTTTACCACCTGGCGCTTTAAACTCCTTGCCATCATTTATCGTTATGGTCACGATACCATAGTTGGATATGACCGTGTCCAGTACAATGATAAAGAGGGCGATTACCAGTGCAAAGATATTGATAAAGAGTAGTGAAGTGACAAATAACATGGTTATATACTCGCTATCCCGGTAAAGCCGATAAACGCCAGCGCCATAAATCCCGCAAGTATGGCGGTAATACCGGCATCGCCGAAATTCTTCAACGGTTTCGCAAAAATCAGTCTCCTGCGCAACGCGCCAATTGCCACGATGGCCAGTGTCCATCCTATGCCCGATCCCAGCCCGAAGAATAACGTTTCCTGAAACGTATAGGATCGCAATGCGATAAAGATTGAAATACCCAGTATCGCACAGTTTACCGTAATCAACGGCAGGAAAATGCCGAATGCCTGGTACAGCACCGGGAAGTAGCGGTCCATGAAAATCTCAATAACCTGTACCAGTGTTGCGATGGTGATAATAAAGACCAGAAACTGCAGATACTCGATACCCAGCGGCCTGAGTACCAGATAGAGCATTATCCAGTTTGCGCATCCGGTTATAGTCATGACAAAGGTGACCGCCACACCCATACCGAAGGCGACTTTGATATTCTTCGAAATAGTAATAAAAGGACACATGCCAAGAAAGTAGGTCAGGGCAATATTGCTGGTGACGATTGAAGCGAACAATAGCACGATAATATTCATGATGTTTTCCGTTTTCGTAACGTGTTACTTATCAGAATAAAAATGCCCAATGCAAAAAAGGCGCCGGGTGGTATTGACAGTAATGCCGCAGGAGTAAACCCCTCAGGGAGCACTTTAAAGCCGAATACGGATCCGAATCCCAGCAATTCACGGAAAAAACTGATTGACATCAAGGAAAAGGTATATCCCAGTCCTACACCGAGCGCATCCATTACCGATATCCCGACCGGATTATTTATAGCAAAAGCCTCTGCCCTGCCCATGATAATACAGTTAGTGATTATAAGCGCGACATAGGGCCCCAGCGATTTGCTGACATCGGGTAGAAAAATCTTCAGAAAAATATCAACGGTAATTACCAGCGTTGAAATAATCAGCATGTAGGCAATCATGCGGACACGCTCGGGAATCCTGTCCTGCAAAGCTGAAATAATTGCCGAGTTTATTACCAGTACGATCAGTACAGAGCAGCTCATGACCAGTGCATTAGCCATAAGATTGGTAACGGCCAGTGTTGAGTAGAGGCCCAGAACCATGCCGAATATCGGATTATTATGCCAGATACCTTCAACAAACACCATCCGGTTTTTCGATTTAAAAAGCCGGTATCCTTTCTGCGGGACCCGTAATCCGGCTTTATCACTCATTGTTTTTCCTCTCATTGAAAGCGCCATCCATTGACGCCACCGCTCTGTTTATAATCCTTTCGAGGGCATCTCCGGTTTTGCTCGCCCCGGCAATAGCATCAACCTCATTCGGCTTTGCCGCGAATTTGACAATATTCACTTCAGGCCGTATCTCAACACCATTGAACCGTCTCTGAAACGCAGGTTCTGCAATACGCCCGCCGAGTCCAGGGGTTTCCGCCTGAGACAGTACATGCAACGCATGTAACCGCTCACCTCCAGGCTCTACTGCAAGCAGCACCTCTATGCGGCTCCAGAGCCCAGGCCCTTCAGCTTTGAACACCCGCGTACCTTTTTTCTTTTTCGTAGCGATATAGTAGTTCGTAGTACCTATTGTCTTTGTGTCAAAATAGTCCCGGAATATTTTTTCAACAGTATCCTCACCGACAGAAACATCGAAGAGCTCAAGAATAGTCACGTATAACCGCTTGTTAAAAATGACCGAAGCCCTTTCATAGGCAAGTTGCGCCCCGCCCAGAATCACCGTGCAGATTGACGATAGTATAAGCAGAAACAGAATCATCTTCACATGCTTCATCTTATTGTTTCCCCTTACAGGTGATGGTTAAAACGACTTCGTCAATGAGGGGTGAAAAAACATTACCGAACAGTACCGCAAAGAATACCCCATCAGGAATTGAAGAATAGGTTCTGATTACAAAGGCGATAATTCCGGTCAGAATACCGGTAAGCCAGCGTCCCGGAACTGTTCGTGAAGCAGTTCGGTTATCCGGCAGAATAATAAATGCAGCAACGCAAAAATTGCCGACCAGCAGGCTGTGCGGCGCTGCTGTTGTTTCCGGGTAGAGTGCATTGAAAATAATCGTCAGAAAAAGAACGGTACCGGCAAAAGATATGACAACCCTGCTGTCAACAGCACGTACAATCATCAGGAGCAGGCCAACAATAATAAGCAGAAGCGGAACCGCGTTTCCCGGCACTTGGGGGAAATTTCCGATGAGTATATCAAGCAGCGGTATTGGCGAGCGTGCTTTAAAAAAAGTTACCGGGTGGTCAATGGTCGGTACTGCTGCGACAAAGTGGCTGAATCCATCGAACGGACCGGGAAAAGGAAATGACCAGCTAAAACCGAATACCGATTGGTAACTCAGAAACGCGAAGGTCCAGCCGACCGCAATGGGTGTAACAATATGGCGGCCGAATCCGCCGAAAAAAACAATACAGATTATTGTACTGAACAGTACGGTAAATCCAACCATCCAGAGTGGAAGAACCGGCGGGAGAATCAATGGAAACAGCAGCCAGTATATGTACCCGAAAGCAGTATCCTGCTCTTTTTTAATGTGCATGGCTACCCGTTCAGTGGCATATCCAACGATACAAGATACAAGTAAGGCTAAAAGAAGATGCAGGCCATATTTTGCAATACCGGCCATATAGAGGGGCAAGCATGCCAACGCTATAAACATTTCATTACGAAAAGGTTTACGGAGATACCCGGTTTGCATCATGACACCTCCTCACCCTGTTCACAGGCATCGGTTATGGTTGTACAAATCGGCAGGTTGGAAGGACACACGAAACTGCACAGACCGCACCGGATACACGCCTGCATGTTCAAAGCGAGTGCCTCATCTGAAGCGCCGTTTTCAAGGAGGTGGAAAATAATATTGGGATAAATCCGTGATGGGCATAGCTCTCTACAACGCAGGCAGTTGTTACAGGGGACGATATTCTTGTCACTACCACTCCCCTTTTCCATTGAAACCGTGCTAATGAAATAAGGAAATACAAAAACATTTTTCTTCTGCGGTGCACATATATAACCGGAGCCGGAAAAACAGACAAGGTTATTTTCATAGTCAGTGATACCCGATTCCATGTCATATATCTTACCGGTAAGAGGGTGACATGCCGTTCTATCGGGATATTTTCGTATATAGTCTACCAGAAACGACTCTCCGGAAACAATATCTTTCAGGGGCGTTCCCTGGGAAACACAGAAACAGAACAGGTGCTCGAAATCAACAAAAAATGAGACAAATATGGTGTTACTACACTCTGCATTTACAATTGCGCCATGGAGCCTGCTGAATTCTATAAGTGACAAGAGTAAACTGTTTTTCCCGGGGCGATTAACAAACCGGATACCGTCGGCATTCCACCGTAATCGTGCATCCAAACCGACAATTTCAATCGTGTCAAAAGACCATTTTTCTTTCATTACGGTAACAGCCTTCTGGAAATCAGCAAACAGGAAGGTGCGCAGCACCTCCATATCCGGACCGAATGGCCCGCCAGGAAGTAACGTTATTGAAAGTAAACGGTGATTCTTCTGTCTGAAAAAGTACGCTTTATTTGAAAAAAGGGTTGTAAAAAGTGCGGTGTTATCTGAAGTATCATTAATAGGTACAGGATTGAGAGGAAACGGAGTTTTTATCTTTTTTATCGCTACATAATTAAAAGTAATGGTACGCATGATTCTAATTTAACCGTTAAAATGTTTACAGCGCAGCAACCACTTCCCTTAGTCAACCATATCGACAAATAAACATCTACCCCACAACAGTATAGTGCTCCTTTTCATCAAAATAGGTGGAACTGGTATAGAAATCAAGCGATTCGTTATTTTTACAGCGGATTTTATACCTATCAATGTTTTATAACATGAATATGTTCGTTGGTAGTATGGTTTCATGTATTCAGTGGCTACCTGGCCGACAAAGGGTAAACGGGGAGGAAACACGGATTACTATTACGAGAAAAAATGAAAAATCGCACCCGCACAATGAAGCCTGGCCTAAAGGCTCGTAGCACACGATTTTGGTTGATTACAATTTGGAATTATGATTATTCATAAACATTCACCACGTCCGAGTAACGAAGGAATATTTCACCCTTACAGGACTCTGAAAGATAAAAAAAATCGGATGAGGAGAAGAACAGGGACGAGTAGGATTAGGAGCCTTATTCCAAACTCCCCTGACAGGAAGAACCCGCACCGGCTGTGCAGGCATAGCAGTGGTTATTAATAACAATCTCACGGTTGCGGAGCTTTTCCATATCAAAATTATCTATATGGTTGGGTACGCCGTGATTGACCGGCAGCTCCAGCATCTGGTTGAAATCACAATCATACAGGATACCATCCCAGCCGACTGAGAGCGTTGTCCGGCACATGACATTATTCGCGGCAATCGGATTAAAAGCCTGCACCAGTAAGGTCATATAATCATCAAAGTTATCTGTCCTGAGCAGAAACTCAAGATACCTTCCAACAGGACAGTTGCTCAGGCAGAAAAGGGTATTGAACTTGATACCATATTCGCTTTCCAGAACCCGTTTATACTCAAATTCAAGTGCGTTCTGCGAACCGGGCAGGTAGGCGCCCACCGGATTATGCACAAGGTTGAGAATCAGGTTGCTGCCGGGAATGCCGTATCCTTTATTATTAAGCAGTTTTATTATCTGAATAGCTTTGTTAAAACTGTCAACGCCGCGCTGTTTGTCGGATTTTGACATCCTGTAGTCAGGAAGGGAGGCTACCAGCTCCACCCTGTTATCAGTATACACATCAATAAAATGGCTATATGGTTCCTCTGTTAAAATGATAAGATTGGAGCGTACAATCAGCCTTCTTTTCAACGGCAGTGTTTCTTTAATAAACCATTCGAGGTGTGGATTCATCTTTCATTAA
>JAUVGS010000332.1 GCA_030593665.1 Chitinivibrionales bacterium
AGAAATAAAAGAAAAACTGGGGTGCTCAAAGGGAACGGCGTTCAATCTACTTAAATCCATGCTTGCATCTGGGAAGATCCAGCGAGTAAACAAGGGAACTGAGACAAAACAAATATGGATATACAGCCGGGTGAACAAAGATGTTTAGACCTGTAATTTTCAAATATGATGATCCGGACTGTGACTTTCAAAGTAATGAAGTCCGGGGTATGAATGCAGACCGTATGAATGAACTGCGGTTTTGGAATGAAGAGCATAACTAACTGAGGGTTTTTTGTGGCACTTCGATTAAACAAAGATGAACAGGATAGATTGGATGTGCTATTATCGGGTAGGGGATTTCGAGCCGGTAAAGGCATTTATAAGAGAAATGTTGGGCATCTAACGATAACCGTGGAACAAATTACACATGTTCGGAAGTTACTGAAATCTAAAACGAAATATTCAGATATAATGTTGAAAACGGGATTATCTGAATACATGATCCGAAATGTGAAAAAAGGGAAATATGATTGTATAATTGATGGTGACTAAATGTTTGCAGTTATAACAACCAGCATGGCTATAATTGGAGCTCTGGCCGTTGCACGGAATAAAGCTTTATTTGCAAATGCTGTGTGGTCTGTATCAAATCCGCTGCTTGTGGCTTATAATTACCCATAATGGAATGCTTGAGCAGGCGGTCATGTTCGCTGTTTTTACGGTGGTGGCATGGTGTGGGGTGTACAATTTAAAATTTGCTGGAAATTAGGATTTTATCACCCGTACATGTCCTATGTTAATTTTTTATTAACACTTGATATCCATAGAAATTTTTTGTTCGTGTTTTTCGATGTCAAAAATTTTTATTTCTTTTATTTTTTTTTCTGACTCGTTTATCATACTCAACAATTCCATTTTCCATTGTGTTTCAAGAAGGCGATTTAATTGAAGTTCAGCCGTTCGTTTTGAAACTGGACCTGGACTATCAACGATGATATTACCAAGCTCTTTTTTTGCGTTATCAAATCGTTCCCTGACTTCTGTAATGGTAGAATTATACATCTCACTATTGTGATCCATGAGTTTATGAAGCCGCTCTGATTTACAGTAAAGTTGTTCTGTCCTACTAGATGCCCTTTGGATTGGGCGATACTGTAAAAACATCAATAAGCTATCATAGAGATGTTGTTTGGCAATATTCAAATAGATATTTCTTCTGTTTCGTGAATCCTTCAAAGTAATTACAAAATCTACATTATTTCCTTTGTCAATTGAAAAAAACCCAAAGTGTGATGAAAACCGCTTGGATTGTGTGCTTTCATACTTTGTCTTGTGCCCGTTTATTGAATTTTCACGTTCGTGTTTTTGCTCCCTGACAACAACTGGGAACTTTGTTAGATATCTTTCGTGTACCATTTAGATTACTCCAGTTCGTTTCAATTCAAAAAAACACCCTGTACATGCTTTAACATCGGCTAAAGCGTCATGCCCACCAGTGAAATTTTTATTAAATAACTTGAAATATAATTCAGATAATGTTGGATATTTGAATTTATCATAATTCCCTGGGATTTTACATAATTTCACTGAGGATTTCATTGTACACAACCGCCTTTTTTTATCCATATTATTTTTTATTTTTGCCCTGACAAATTCAGCGCCGACGACGTTTTCATCAAAAGTATAATTGTGTGCGACTAATAAATCTGCATCATCAACAGCCTCTGAAAACAATAAAAGTATTGCACCTATTGGTTTACCGTTTTGTTTTGCTTGCTCTAATGTGATGCCGTGAACTTCTACGGCTCCATCTTCAATCGTCCAACCATCCGGTTTTATGATTGATTTGTATTCTGAAATGGTCTGGCCTATATCGTTGCATAGAATCCATGCGATCTGTACTATGTGCGGCCAAGCGTCTACCTGGTATTTGGATGCATACCAGTTTGTTGACAGCCCGCTTGTTTCGGTATCGAAAAACAGGTATTTCATGATTGGCGATACGATTTATACATTGTGAATCCGAACAATAAAACCACTGATCCCGCAAACCACGAACGGATCCCGATGAGAAAATCCCCATCTGTTTCAAATATAATACTTAGAATGTCAGCCAATGGACCTACATTTATCTTTCCTATTGGAATGGATCCCCATATTTTAATTATCCTGACAACCAGCGTGCTTGATGCTACATAATCATTTTCGTCTGTAACGGTTACGGTGCCGTCATAGGTTTTTACATTTTCATCGACAACAAGTGTAACCTCTATGGTGTTGCCTCCTACAATCTTACAGGTTGCATCGCTGTTCGGATCCACTACACAGGATTCGACATTCCTGTTCGCAACAAATGTGTATACGCCGGACTGTTCCCCGGTAACGGTTGTGTAAAAGAAATATGTGTCTTTCCTGTCCGGTGTCAGGGTCAGGTCGCCTACGACTGTTATGTTGTCGGGTGCACCACCACCGCCGCCAGGACTGCTGCCTGACGACCCGGTAACTACTTCAAATGCTACTGATACGGATTCGTCAATAATATTGCCGCTGTCGTCTGCTGCGTAAAAGTTGGTTATGAGGTAATCCCCTGCTGCTCCTGGGGTGAATGTGTAGGTGTAAGTCCCGTTTGCCCCGGTCATTGTGTAATTTGTTGATACGACATTAGGGTCCCGGACTTTTACTTTGACCCAGTCTACGCTTCCGTTTGCTACTGTTACTGCTGCGGTTATGGTGTTGTTATCATCTGTGGTTATCGATGCAGGGCTGACTGAGTTCGTACCGACTACGGGGGGGGTGGTATCTACTGTAATGACAACGGTCTTTTCGATGCTTGTATCGTTGGCGTCTGTTAGCCTGCCGTACAGTGTGTGGCTCCCTGTAGTCCAGTTGACTGTGAATGTGCAGGAGGCTTCGGTCCCGTTTGGTGTGCTTGTGGAGTTGCATAGGTCGCTTGCTCCTGTGCTGCTGCCTACGTGGAATATGTAATTATCATCGTTCTGGTCATATGCATCTACTGTGCTGACTAATATGTCATATCCGTATTTTTTTGTGCTTACGTTGGTGGTGATGCTTGAGATGGTGGGGGCATAGTTACCGCTGCCTATGGTTACAGTTGATGAATTAATTTGAGTGCCGTTTTCATAGCTGTCATTTGGGATTATCCCTACTTTCCAAACTTCGCCGTCTGTGAGGTTGGATGCGAGTACGGTTACGATGTCATTGAGTGCTGGTTGTAGTACGTCATCTTTATACCAGCGGTGGTATAGGGTTATGCTGTCGCCGTTGCCGTCTGTTGCTGTATCGTTGTTTGCTGTGAGGTCGTCGGTATCGACTGCCGGGATTGGTGATATTGTGACATTTGAGATTACGGGCAAGGCGTTTATTTTGAATGTACCTGTTGCCCATGAACTGTTTTCGTAGCTGTCGTTTGTCCTGACTTGTACGTAGTAGGTTGTATTTCTACTAAGGGTAG
>JAUVGS010000346.1 GCA_030593665.1 Chitinivibrionales bacterium
GCTCCACAATAAACTTTGAAAGTTTCTCTAATTCCCGGGCAGGATCAATTTTTAAAACATCAAGATTGAAAGTCATAAGAAACCTCAAATAAAGGTCAAAGGTCAAAGGTCAAATAATAAATAGCAATTTCCAATAATCAATTAACATTTTGCAATTTGCACTATGCACTTTGCATTCTCTTAATCAGTTGTTTTATCCAAGCTTTTTTTGTAAATAATTTGCGATGTTCTGCAGGCTGTCCAGGTTCTCGGGAAGAAGCTCTTCATCGTTGATTGTAATATTGAATTGCTCTTCAATGAGAGTAACCAACTCAAGGATACCGGTAGAATCGATAATCCCTTCTTCAAGAAATGATGTTTCGTGCTGTAATCGGCTGCCGTCGCCGAAAAGAAATCTTTCAACAATAAAATTCTGTATTTTGTCGATTTGTTCGGTCATGTGATTCTTTCTTATTGTTCTCTATGTTGAGTGGAAAAATAATCTGTTTATCATGTCGGAAGCAACTTTGCTTTTTTGTCAGTGTCAATAAGCTCTATATTTAATCCCTGTTTTGCATAGATAAAGGCAATTTTCTCGTTTTCGAATGCCTCACCAGGCTGAGGTTCAGCTAAAATCCGTAAGCCACTGTTTTTTAACTCTTCAACCTTTTCTTCAAGGTTATCACATTTAAAACAGATATGATGTAGCCCGCCGCCCCTCATTGCAAATTGATACACTGGGGAGGTCGTATTAGCGGGTTCGATTAGTTTAATCGTAATTGAGCCTGCTTTTTGCAGGAAAATGACATTCACTTTCTGCCGGATATTGGCAACTGTTTCGGTCATTCGTTTATAACCGAACACCTGTTCCCAAAGTTCAACACCCTTTTCAATTGATTGTACGACGAGGCCAAGGTGATCAATAATCATATTTTTTACCTCAATATTTGGTTCTCAGTGTCAAACCGTATCTTCTTCGGAGGAAGAATAGAAACGCCTTGTGAGTGGTATTCCCGGAATAATCCATATAGAAATTTTCCAGATCATAGGTAATTTTATTCTTTTTAGATACTGACAGCGTTATAGTATTTTTTTCGGGGTCATATAAGAAAGAGTACCTGTCCCTTATGCTGAATATCCTCTTTTCAGTATCATGATTAAAGGTTGTTTTTCGTTGTGTGAGAAATTCCGTGATGATTCTTTCATGGTACACCTGATTGTTTTTTCGGGAAAACCTGCACAATTTCCGCACGTCCATGTTGGTATACGTATCAGGCTTGACCTGGACCAGGGAGTTGCCTTTAATACGCGAGTGTATCACGACACCCGGGTTAATAATACAATTTGATTCAATATACGCACCTGATAATATGCATACCGAATACGCACCTGATAATATGCATACCGACATGGCGATCCACACATAATCTTCAATAATAACTTTTTCGAATTTTGCGGGATACCCTTGGGTTACAGGTAAGAATGAGCCGTGGGTATAAATGGTACACCGCGGCCCTAAACCCGAGTAGAAGCCGAATCGTACCTCTTCATCGCAGTGTATAATGCAATGCGGCCCGAGGAAACAATTGTCCTTTGTTACAAAGTCCCTGTCACCTTTTATCTGCGTCCCGAAACTGATTATCGAGTTATTTCCAATAACGAGTTCGTTAACACTGATAAAGACAAGCGGGCGGATATCAACGTCGTTGCCTAATCTCATGGTTTGTGCATATACGTACGAGAAAACAGGCAGTCGGACATTTCTTCCAATAGTATGGCCGCACAGGCGGTACAGAAAACGGGTACAGGGCGAGGGAAGAAAGAAACTGATTACTGCAATTATTTTTTTTATCATATACACCACGCAAATGAATTTATGTGACGAGAGTAAGACATTTTTGTCGATCTATCTTACCATTCCCGGTTTTCGGCAGCGAGTGAATCATACGTATCTCAGCAGGAAGCTTGTACTTCGGCAGGTACTTTGCGCTTTCCCTGAGCAACATTTCCTTTTGATAATCCTTATCCTTCGGAACAACAAGGGCAATAAGTTTGTTTCCGGCGAGTTTGTCGGGAATCCCGACAACCGCAGCTTCAATCAGGCGGCCGGTGCCGAGGAGAATATCCTCAATTTCCTGAACATTTATCCGGTGACCGCCAACTTTTAACTGATTATCTTTTCTACCGGTAACATAAAAATACCCATCATCGTCTTTATATGCAACATCTCCGGTATGGTATCCGTGACGGTCAACTACCCGCTCAGTCAGGACCAAATCGTGCCAGTACCCCTGCATGATATTTTCTCCCTGTGCTACCAGCTCGCCTGTTTTTCCGGGAGGCAGATCTTCGCCGTTACTGTTTAATATAGTAAGAGTCACATCGGGAATTGCTATGCCTATAGATTCGATTTTATCCAGGTACTGTTCCGGGGGAAGGTAGGATAATCGTGCGGAAGCCTCTGTTGCGCCATACATGATATAAATTTTCGTGCGCCCGGGTAATGCTTCCCGCAGCTCGAGTTTTGTCTGTTTTGCCATGTGCCCGCCAGCCTGAGAACAATAACGAAGAGAAGTAAGGCGATCCCTGTTTTTGACAAGGGGGGAACGATGGAGTAGATAGGCAAAGGTTGAAGGAACCCCTGAAAAACCCGTAACCTCTTCCGCAATCATCTGATTTATTACGGCAGCGGGAAACGCAAACTTGTTATTAATGACAACGCGTCCTCCCACTGCGAAATGCGTGTTGAGAAGTGATTTGCCCATAACATAATAAAAGGGCAACACCACCATCTGAATGTCTTGGTGGGTCAATTCAAGATATTGACAGATGGAATTGGTATTGACAACAACATTTTTGTGTGACAACATCACCCCTTTTGGAACGCCGGTTGATCCTGACGTATAAATAATACAGGCCAGGTCATTCTCCTGAATCCGGCACGGTAGCGTATTACAGTCAACATTTTGTTCCAGTAGCTGGTTCCAGGTATAAAGCGTCAGAGGTGTGTCCGACCAATCCTGTTTTGGCGAAACAATAACTATTTGATGTATACCCAGAGCAGATATATCGGTATTTCTGATGAGTTGTTCAAATCTCGCAGATGCAATAACTATCTGTGGCTTCAGTTCTGCAAGTATATGCCGAAGTGTATCCGGTTTAAGTTCTGTGTTTAAAGAAGCTACAACACAGCCTGCTTTAAGGCAGCCATAATAACTGATTACATACTCAAGGCAGTTCTCAAAAATAATGGCAACGCGCTCCTGCTGCCGCACCTCCAGAGAATGTAGAAAATGAGCCAGTTGGTCTGCCTGGGAATTTATTTCGCTGTATGTTGCACGGGTTTTCTCATGTAC
>JAUVGS010000022.1 GCA_030593665.1 Chitinivibrionales bacterium
ATACACTTATTGAAGAAGTTGATGAGAGTTCTGTACGTGTTCTCAATTTCCTTTATGCACAACGACGGCAGTAATAGTGCGGAGTGATACTAATGAGTACTGATGAAAAACAGATGAAGAGCGCATTTCCCGTGATGAAACGGGCTAACAAATCGCTTGGTGGTGAAATAGAATCGATCGATCTTGATATGACTCCGGTGATGAATCTGTTTATAGTTCTCATCCCATTTCTCATGTCTATGGCCGTTTTTACGCATATTGCCATTATAGAATTCTCCCTCCCTCCGGCACAGGGTGCCGGCTCAGAAACTGAACAGGCAAAAGAGTTGGATATTTCTATCGTGGTAACACAAACCGGATTCAGAATCGTTGGCACCGGGAAAAAATTAGATATTATCCCTAAAATAAGAGGTAAATATCAAATGAACCAACTACGCGCTCTTTTAAAAGCAGTTAAATTTCAATACCCATCGCAAACAAGTGTGGTTCTGGTATTTGGAGGAAATATTCTCTATGATGATATTATAAAATTCATGGATGTGTGCCGTGAATCACAATTTCCAGACATCGGCCTCTCCGGAGATATCGGATGACGTGTAAAATAAAAGTAAAAAAACAAAAAAACATCTCAATTTTAAAAATCTCAGGTGATTTAAGCTCACATGAGGTAAATACCCTTTCTAAAAAGCTTGAATCACTCGGGAAAGGTAAATCACCTATTGTTGTTGTTGATCTTTCTGAAACAGATTACATCGACAGTCATGGATTGGGTGTTTTTGTCTATGCCTGGAAAATGATGGAACAACAAAATCATGAACTTGTTTTTTTAAATCCCCAGGGGTTTATCCGTACTATGTTTATAGGAACTAATCTTCATCAAATATTACGGGTTATTGATAGTCTGGAGGAACTGTGAGCTTCCCGGTTTCAAAATCAAATTTAAAACGACTTCGTAAAACCCGACATGCCGGTGCTTTGAAAGGATTCAAACCGCAGTTGACATCTCTTATCGATGTCATGACAATCCTGCTTATTTATCTGTTAAAAAGTTTTTCGTCCGAAGGAGAAATCATAACGGTATCAAAAAGCCTTATGCTGCCTGAATCTTCGGCACAGAAAAAACCTGAATTAACCGTGGTGCTTACTGTTAATAATCAATACATTCTTGCTGAAAATAAACAGATAACAACAACGGATAAAGTACTCTCATCAGACGAACTGATTATCCCGGAGTTGGATTCATGGCTCGAAATCCGTCGTAAAACAACACAAAAGATAGAACAGTATTCAACAAAAACAAAATTTAAGGGTGATATAACGATACAAGGCGATAAACGGATACGATTTCGACTCCTTAAAAAAATAATGTATACCTGTGGACAACAGGGGTATAATAACTTTTCACTCGCGGTACTTAAGAAAGGGGATTAATTACTCGTGCAGGGAATAAACGTTGTCGTTGCCGGTGGCGGCTCAGCTGCAATACTCGATAAAGCTCTGCTTCGTGAAATACGCGGATCTCTCTGGCAAAAAATAGATCCCCGCTTCGCAATCATTTTATTTCTCTCGATACTTATCCACAGCATCGCAATGTACAGAATTAATACCTTAGAGCTAAAACCGGTCGAAATGGTAGTCATTGAAAAAATCCCTGAACGTTTCGCCCGTCTCATTGTGGAGAAGCCTATACCAAAAGAAAAACCACAGGAAAAAATCAGTGAGAAGATAACTACAGATGATATCTCGATAGAAGCTAAAAAAATCGTGCCGAAGACACCGGGTGAGAAAAAAGCTGTTAAGCAGAAGGTCGCAAAAAAGGCGGTTGCTGCACGTGCTGCCCGCGTGGAGAGAAAGATAAGGACCGTCGGTGTTCTCGGTATGCTTACCGGTGTCGGGACAACGGCAAAAGGCCCTTCGGTTATTGATGTCCTGGGAGGTTCACATCATAAGAAAGAACGCTTTCAGGATCTCGAAAAGGCACTGGATAATATGTCCGGCCTGCAACAGACAGGCAATATGGATGTACTTAACAAGAAGCTCGTTCGGAGTAAAGACGTTGCAATCAGCCATAAAGAAAGCATAACTGACCTTGTAGCAAACGTGAAGACAACTCAAACTGCGACATTTGCCAAAAAGGGTAACTTTATTATCCAGAAGCCTGAAAGTATCGAAGGCTCTGCCTCGTCAGACACTAAACGTGATAATAATGCAATCAATAAAGTAGTTGCCTCACATAAAACCAGTCTCCGGATGAGTTATGAAAAACATCTTAAACGGATACCTGAACTTGCGGGGAAAATAACGGTCCGATTTACCATCGCAGCATCAGGAAGAGTCACTTCAGTACAAATTCTGGAAAATACTACAGGAAATAATGACCTTGAACGCGATATCTCTCGAAAAATAAAAATGTGGCGTTTTGAGAAAATTGTAGAAGGTGATGTAACAGTTACCTATCCTTTTGTTTTTCAACCCGCATAGGTATGAAAGGTTGCTATCATGAAACAATTGTCTACTTCGACACTCTGCATCCTGGGATTGAGTATTGTGTTACATGCGGCAATAATTAAAGTCAGCGATGTCCTTGATATTCAAGTACAGGGACATGAGGAATTTTCGGGGCGATATACTGTTAACACCAGTGGCGTCATCGATTACCCACTTCTGGCTGATGAAACAATCGTTAACATTTCAACCTCCGAGCTTATGAATGAACTTACATTTAGACTTGCAAAACACATTGATAACCCCCTTGTCTTAATATCAATCGTTGAAAAACCAAATATAGCTGTTACAGTTCTCGGACAGGTAACCAATCCCGGGCCGGTAGAAACATACCTGGGCGCATCGGTACAGGAGGTTATACAGCTCGCCGGCGGACCGGCGGAAAATGCCGCTATTGACAGTATAAAAATCATACATAGTGACGGCAATGACCAGACCGCTAAATTTTTTAATATGAAGGCATTCCTTAAAGAGGGAAAGATTGACAACATGCCAGCCATGCAGCCCGGTGACATTGTCATATTACTCTCCGAAACCCGCACCACAAAAGTAAAGGTTATCGGCGCAGTAAATAAACCGGGATTCTTTGATCTTGATGAAAAGATGAATGTGTTTGAGATTATCTATCTTGCCGGAGGCCCGGTCGAGAAAGCCGATCTTTCACGAGTCCGTCGTTTTTATAAATCTGAAGGCAAAACAATGGAGGAAGTAATAAATGTGCAGACATTTATAGATAAAGGTGACATGGATAAAATACCGATTGTTGAGGAGGGTGATGTTATCATTGTGTATGCAAAATGGTTCGACTGGAAAATCCTCATGAGTATTTTAACGAATGTACTTCTTTTTATTGTTACTATTCAGGCTATTCGGGGAACAGTCGGCGGCAGCAGTTAAAAGATATGGAATCGTTGTGCCTGTTCGTCTTAATCGAGGAGTTGTGTCTCATTGAACAAACCAACTATCGGGAACATTACGGGATTAAAAACAGACGTCCGCCTAAAAGATTATATCGCTATAATTCATAGACGTAAAGCAGTGATTATTGTCTCACTGCTCTCAATGATACTTTCCACCGTCTTTTATGTGTACAAAATTGAGGATATCTACGAATCTTTCTCCACCCTGGTTATTGAAGAAAACAATCCCGTCATGACCCAGGTTATGAACGTCCGTGGACGGTCCCTCAGTTTTTACCAGGGGATACTCAACAGCCGGACCTTCCTGGAACTGGTTCTCGACAGTATCGGCATGGATATTTTCAAGGCAACCTTTCCAAAATTTTCGAAAGAAGATGCTATCACCTATATTCAATCCAATATCACATTAAGAAAAACCTCCTATGCCTCATTTCTCAGAATGAATTGCCGGGCAAAATCACAGGAACTCGCCTATTTTTTAGCAACGGTTGCTACTGATATTTTCCGGAAACGATGTCATGAAGTCGAATCTGAAGAATCCCGACGGGCTGTTGTTGAAATCGATAAACAATTAAAAATCATTCGCACTAAATTGGAAAAATCGGAATACGATTATCGAACCTTTAAAGACGAGACAGGCAATATTTCAGAAGGAGTCACCCCGGAATTAAAAACACTTCAGGAGGCCTATGCCGAAAATTTAGCGGTACTCGGTTTAAAAGAAGCTGACCTGAAAGCGGAGAAATCACAACTGGCAAGGCTTGAAGCAAAAATTACCCCTGCTGCAAATCGAAAGTCCCCTGAAATGCTCAAACTTCGATCGCGGCTCAGGGAACTTGAAAAGGAGCGGGTTCGCCTTGAAAATCTCGGCATCCGCCTTTCGAGTACTTCAACAATTGATCGGGAGATCAAGGAGGTTGAGAGGCAGCTATTACGATACAGGCAGAGTACTTCCTCAATAAAAGCCCCTGATCCAAATACTATTAGTCAATGGCAGACATTACGGAAATCCGTAATAAATAAAGAAGCTGAACTACAGCTTTTCAAGCGCCGGCTGTATTCATATGATAAAGCCATTAATAATTATAAGAAGGACAATCCCAATATCCTCAGCCAGTCTCTGGAACTGTTGCGGCTTAAACGGTCGAAAGAAATATATGAAAATATTTACACAATCCTTCTTGAAAAAGCTGAAGAACAGCGTATTCTCAGCGCCTCAAGCGGTGCCGGTATAAAGATAGTTGATATTGCCCGCATGCCGGATAATCCTATTGCCAAAAATGAAACACGCTACTATATCCTTGGAGTCATTCTTGGTCTTATACTCGGTTTTGGACTCGCCTTTATCCTTGAATTCAATGATACCACCATAAAATCAAATGAGGATATTGAGCGGTTCATCAATCTCGCAGTAATCGGAACCATACCCCATATTACCTATAACAAAAAGGAAGAACTTAAACTAAAACGGCGGTCATCAAAATCCCGCAAGGCAGTGACCGTCACCCAGTATCCCCGCCACCTTCTCAATTTCGCAGGTGATGAATCCATTACCGCGGAAGCATACCGTTCATTACGGACAAATCTCTCTTTTGTCAGCCCTGACAACCCCATTCACTGTTTAGTCGTTACCTCTGCGGGACCATCGGAGGGTAAATCGCTCACGGTCGCAAATCTTGCTCTGGCGTATGCACAAATGGGGAAGAAAACACTTCTGGTTGATACGGATTTGCGGCGGCCGGTTATGCATCATATCTTTGGACAAAAACGGGAGCCGGGCTTCTCTGACCTGTTTACCGCTGACACGGACTATGATAAAATTATCAAACCGACACAAAAAGAGAATTTCTTTATGATCACTGCCGGTATGTTTACTCCCAACCCGGTAGAATTAATCGCCTCCCAGAAAATGGCCTTGCATATTGAATACTTTAGAAATAACTTTGACATGGTATTTTTCGATACCCCTCCGATTATTGCAGTAACTGATGCCGCATTACTCGGTACAAAACTTGACGGCATCCTTTTGGTCGTCAGATCACATAAAACATCACGTGAAGTTGCACAGCAGGCGGTCAATAATCTCAATAACGTCGGTGTAAAATGTGTCGGATGTGTACTCAATGATATCGATCTCTCACATCGATATTCTTCATACGGCTACTATAAATATTACTACCACTATTATAAATCCAAGGTTTAATCATGCCCGTTACTGAAAACGAAACATCTGAAAAACGCTCGTTCTCAGAAAGATATCATGTAACCGGCAAAGGCAAAACTAAACTTTCTTCAACGAAAAATCCTCTCATCAGATTACTCTGGAATTTTTACTCATATAAACGAAAGGGTGTAGATACCCTGGCCGGCTCAGCAACAGGCAACAACTACGTGCTCGACCTGGGATCCGGTAATGGGGCATATTCTCACTGGTATCTTGGTAAAAAGCCTCGATCGAAACTTATTGCAGTCGATTGGTCTTTCGCCGCACTAAAAAATTTTACCGAACCTAAAAATGGACTAGTGCTCCGGATATGTGCTGATGTCCTCTATCTGCCTTTCAAACCCGAAATGTTTGAGACTATTTTTTCAATTGACACCCTCGGACATGTTTCACAGATAGAAAATGTTCTTGATGAACTGCTGCGGGTCGGGACATGCGGCGCCTCCCTTTTCCTGCATAGTGAATGCAGTGATTATCAGTATCGCTGGCCGGACAACTTGCTGATTCGCAAAAACACAAAGGATGTTGTTGCCGAATTGGACGGCCATTTCTTTTTGCACACGAGTGAAGCTATTCACTCCTTATACCATCAGCGATTCTATATACGTTCATTCTTCAGCCCGGCCGGTATCCTCGGATGGCTCATTGGCTATCCGGAAAAATATCGTATCGGATTTAAACAGGCTCGATTACATCTATTCACTGCAATTACCACTATAATCGCAATTATTAAAAAGATACCGGTATTGGGATTAATGCTCAGATTCGTTAATGCAGTAACAAACCGTATAGAACTTTTCTTTGGGCTGTATGGGGGTGGTTCCTGCTTTGCCTTTTTAGAAAAACCACCATCCCGTAACAATGAAGAAAACAAAACTTCTGCCGCTATCTAACGCGTTAGTAAATAACGGAGATCGTAATATACCATGGCAACTGAACTTTCAATAATTATACCTACCTATAACCGGCACAAGGTACTTGAAAGGGCACTTGCCTCAGTAGCACAACACCAGCCGCCTTCATCGGAAGTTATTGTGGTTGATCAATCCCCCAACAGTAAAGAAAAGTCAGAAGTCTTTTTGAAACAATACCCTTTTATACACTATGTCTGTCTTTCCAGGGTTGGACTACCCCATGCTCGTAATGTCGGGATTCTTAAAAGCACCGGTACGGTACTTCTCTTTATTGATGATGACACCCTTGTTCATCCGAACTGCTTTAAAGAACATCTTGACAGCCATGCACAGAAAGATATCAATGTGGTTGCCGGCCGCATTACCCAGATGAACAAGAATGTCTCCTGGGCGCAAACTGAAACGGTTGCAGCCATTGATATAAAGACAGGTGAAACAACCGGAAATTTCGATCTTGATTATGATGGTTCCGTGGTATACGCAACCGGCGGCCACATGTCCGTTAAAAGAGCGGTGTTTGAAAGTTCCGGTCTTTTTAATCCAAAATTTATTGGCAACGCACTTTTCGAAGATGTCGAATTCTCATGCAGAATACGGAAAAAAGGATATGCCATTCATTACAACGCACAAGCAATAGTGTATCATTACCCTATTGACAACGGGGGATGCCATGAGAGCGACACCGTTAACTATCTCATTGAACGGTTACATAATCATATGCTCTTTTATATTCTTCATATGAAAAAGATACCGTCAAAAACATTTGGCGTCTATATAAAAAACCTGGTAGAATATATCTCAAGGAAAAAGAATAAAAGGCATAGTATCATTCGAATTTTCCGGTGTTTCGCAGCAGTTAAAAAAGCCTATTTCGATGCTGTTACCTCTTTTTTCTTTAACCCGAAACTTTCTTAGCAAACTATGTTTAATATTGTAACGTATCTGAAAAACCGCTTTCAACTCCGTCATCTGCCGAAAGAATCAACATTGGTGCTGGCGTATCACAATGTTGAGGACCGCACTACCGTTGGTAAGGATATCTACACGGTAACAACCGGTAATTTTATTCAGCACCTGTCGATAATTAAAAAATTCTTCACCGCAATTACACCCGATCAACTATTTGCTACTACCAGGCCTTTAAAACCACGTATTCTTATCACCTTTGATGACGGTAAGAAAAACAATTTCACCCGGGCATTTCCAGTACTCGGCCGCCTTGGGCTTCCAGCGGTGTTTTT
Organism: Chitinivibrionales bacterium; assembly: GCA_030593665.1. The sequence goes on from JAUVGS010000022.1 coordinate 7,805, forward strand.
TATTACTCCTGACCTTCTTGGTAAAGAAGGGTTCATGACTGAAGAGAATGTTGCGTATGCATCGCAGCACGACATTACCATCGGCTCTCATGGACTTACCCATGCTGATTTTGGAAAGATAGACATACGGGAAACAGAAACAGAGCTAAAAGGGTCTAAAGAACAGTTGGAACGACTTGTTTCAAAAAAGATTTCAACGTTTGCATACCCGTATGGCGGTTCTGCAAATATAAAGGATCAAGATATTGAAATTCTCATTACATGCGACTATAAACAAGCATTCATTCTCGGCGGGGATACTCTACCCGAAGAAGACGTCCCCTATAGAATCCCCCGGTTACTGGTAACTGATGTGCTGGGACCAACTTTTTTTTCACAAATAATCAAAGCGATGAAAAACAGTAACTCGTTTTAACTTTTAGAATTTCATTATGAAAATAGCCTGGATATTCCCTGTTAATCAAAAATGCGGCATCTCATTCTATTCGAGAGAGTATGTCAATGCTCTGGGTACTTATATAAAAGTCGCTGTTTTTGATATTGACGAATGCCTTAACAAGCCAAAACAATCGGTAAAGAATCTCAACCGTTTCGATTGTATACATATTCAATACGAAACATCATTCTTCCTTAAAGGCAAAAAGAAAAAATACAGCCGCCTCTGTACCCTGCTCACTAAGCCGGTTGTAGCTACCCTGCATGAGGTATACGATGAATTTCCCGGAGTATTTCCCCGTTCACACATTACCGGATCAGGGATTCTGCGCGTATGTAAAGAATATATCTGGGACCGCCGCCACCCCTGTCAGAATGTGTATACCTTTCATGCTAATAACCGTTTCTTTGCAGACAGACTCCTTGTACATGCGAACTATCACAAACAGAGTCTTATTAAAAAAGGCATAGAAGCGGATACAATTTCAGTAATTCCACATCCGGTGAAAATACACGGTGATTCTCCTGATCTATCCTTTATGAAGGAAAACAGGCTTAATCTGTCATCACATGGTTTCATATCACCGCACTATGATTATGCACTGCTTTTCAACGTTCTTGAAAAGCTGACCGTTCCCTGGCGTTTCACATGGATCGGCGGTATTCGAAGAGATGAAGATGCGCCATTACTTGCTGCCATCAACCGGGATATTGCGAAACGTTCCTGGCAGGACACTTTCATTATTACCGGATGGGCTGAAGATGAGAAACGTAACAGGCTGCTTACTCAAACAGATATATACCTGGCGCTTTTCACAGCACGCAGCACCTCAGGCAGCCTTGCAACGACCATGGGGATGCACAGGCTCATTATTACGACCGAACTTCAATACACTCTGGAGCTCGCTCAAAACGCCCCTGCTTTGACCGTATGCCCTGCTGAAAGCGAAGCAGTTATCGACAGAATCAACCGGCTTATATCCGATGAACCTTTGCGGCACCAAATGTTGCAGGAACTTGAAAAATATACCGGCAATGTCTCCTATCTGAATATGGCTAAAAAAGTTATTGAAGTATACAAGGACCTTACTGCATGAAAATACTCTGGGATTTTCGACTTTTTTCCCGTGGATACGCTTCACGAGGCGTTGGGACCTATACCCGTCATCTTGCGGAAGCCGTCCTCAGCGAAAATACCTCTGATACTATCTATGTCTGGGCAGAAAGAAAAAAACTTCCTTCGGACATGCAGAAATGGCCGGTTAAGTGGATCCCTTATAGACCAACCTCCTGGAAACATGACCTGTATCGAATCCCTTACGTCATTCTCCGCTATAACATAGACCTGTTTCACTACTGGATATGCCTTGGTCCGATCCACTCTGTCGGTATGGGGATAGTACATCCCTGCAGAGTTATTGGCACGGTCTATGATCTGGGAGTTGCTTTATGGAGCGATATTCCCTTTACAGCGTCAAAGCGAAAAACCGCGTACTGGAAAGTACAGAAAGTGCTGATACAGCAATGCGAAGAGGTTATCTGTATTTCTCATGCAACAAAAAACGATCTCCGGAAGGTGATAAAAAGGAGCCGGTTTAATACAGACGTCGTATATGTTCCTCTGCAAATAAAACAGCAGGAATCTTCTGAAAAACGGGAACCATACTTCATCACACTCGGAGGATCAGTCCATAAAAACCTGAAAAGGACTATTAAAGCTTTTTGCAGTGTAAGAACAAAGTATGAAAACTATAAACTGGTTGTACTTGGAGAAATTAATAAAGAGGTTGAACTACCGGACGATATCCCTGAATTCATACGTTTCGAAGATATGTCTTCCTATACCTTCCACCTTCAGTATGCGGCTGGACTCATCTTCTGCTCGCTCCACGAAGGCCTGGGCCTCCCTCCTGTTGAAGCAATGGCTTATGGGTGTCCTCTGCTGCTTTCAGACATACCAAGTTTAAAGGAGATCTGTGGAGAGCATGCACGCTTTACCGATCCGTTCGATATAAATGGGATTGCGAAAGGAATGGAAGAATTAATCGTTCAACAAAAACCCTGGATAGAAAAATCTCTGGAAGGAAATCTGAGCTATTATAAATTGAGTAAAAATGCGGGGAAGCGGGTAATTACGATGTATAACCGATCTAAATAATTTTCTTGTTTTTACTTTTTAAAATGAATATAATTATATTATATTTTTGTAATGCAAAGAAAATGGGAAGAGGTATATGAAAAATAATGTACTAAGAATAAGAAGAAATTTTCTAAAAATTACGCCCATTTCTGTAACGATTATTTTTATGATGTCATTTGCTCCGTGGGCTTCGGCATTAGAGGTTACTAAAGAAGAAGGAATGATAACTATTGTCATGGCACGGGATACAATGTGTTTTGTAAACGAAGTTGTTGATACTGTGCGTATTCAGAATATGGTGGATGCGTCAATTGCTGCATTTACGGGAATCATCGGTGATATACCATTTGCATATATGTGCCTATTTCCTACGATAGATTTTACCACCAAAATTCTGATTAAATATAATCCGAATGCCCCACAAAGAACAATAATGCCCATGATAAACGCTCTTAAAAAGGGACTGTGCACCATGCTGGATTTTACTTTCCCGGCGGATAATGTTTCCTTAATCGGTTATGAAGGTACTGTGACAGACTCTGCTGATACGATTGTGATTGACTCAGCAGGAGCAAATCTTAAATATTGTATCAAGGACGTGTATGCCAATGCCGATTACATTATCT
>JAUVGS010000565.1 GCA_030593665.1 Chitinivibrionales bacterium
CAAGTATCCGGTAGCTTCACCCGGAGGGGTCACTGAACTGTTGCAGATGAGCCGGGAAAGTACAAGACAGATTGATACGGTGTTTCAGAAGCGGTTTCTAAATGAGTTGGAGATAATTAAAAGCGGAAGTGGCCAATCGCAGCGTTTGTCCAGGGAAGCGGCGCAGGAAAAGGGAATTGAGGTGATGCTGGGGCGAAAAGCCGGAGTGCTGATGTATGAAATGAAAGTTCCTTTAAGCGATAAAGATAAAGCAGATATGGCTGTTTCTATTCGTTTTGAGACTTTAGAAGTTGAGCAGGAAGATTCCCGGGATATGAAACGGAACCCGCAACAGCGGCCGGCAAGAAGAGCTACCGGCGGCAGCGGCATGAAAGGTGACTCGCGAGGTTCCGGACCTATGGGAGGCTATGAAGGGTATACCAGTCAAACTCAGGGGCATTTTAAACTTGAAGTACAGGTGGATTTAGCGATAAAAAAATAAATTGTATATAATGATGTGTTAATGTTTTTAACTCTCAATATTTTTTCTGATCAGTGTAAATCCGCAGTATCCGTTACATCCGTGTGCTATTATTAATACAACACGAACTTCTTCGTACTGGAAATACCCTGCCCGCTGATCCTTATCAGGTAGATACCCTGTGAAAGTTGCCGATTTAACGCTATCGAATTCTGTCCCTGTGCACAATAGGTATTTACTACATTCCCGAGTTTCTGTCCCTGAACAGAATACAGACTCAATGAATACAGTCCGGGAGTTGAGACTGAGAAAGAGACTTTTTGGGGTGTAACATTTTTAATGGATAAAGAGGGGAGTGCCGGATGATCTTTTCCTGTGGTAACATAGGCAGAATTGTTGAGTGCGACAGGATTTCTCATCCATTGGATGATTTGTTGATTAGTAACGAATCTTACTTCCGGTTTTGTTACGGCATAGTCGATAAATTTTTCTATTACTCTGCGTCTGCCTTCCCATCGGGTAGATATGACTTGTAAATTGATATTGGTTTCATCATTGATCTGTGAATAGTAGTCTGTGTGTAATCCCACAGTCATTGGAGCTCTGTTTGGAGGGGATCCGGCTGCACCCAGGAGTCTGATATCAAGATTAAGCTTTAGCAATTCTAAAAATTTTGCATCTGTTACCAGAGGCCAGACACTTGAGTCAAATCCTGTATATTGCGGGTGCCCCTCATTGTTCAGGACGAGCGTATACACCGGCATTTGCCATAGACCATGATGTTTACCAACGATATTATCTGCGCCCTGCAAAGTGCCGGTTTTTAACAAACCATTATGGAGTGTGTATGGCCAGGGGAAGTTTTTGTATGGTTCGATTTGGCTATGAGGATAAATTTCATGGGAAATGGTGCAATCATATAAAACATTTAATTGTTCAAGGGCATCAAAAGTCGCGCTGTTATATCTAAGATATGGTGTCCTGAAACCCACTATTTCATTTTCCGAAATGGAAAGTTTATCCGCAAGAGCAGTGCGGCAACCTGATATCTCATCCAGCCATGTTGACAGGGGTGAGTTTTCATCTGTTGTGTGAGTTTTTGTGTGAATTCCTATTTCATGCCCCGCTTTAGCTGACCGTTGCCATTGATCTAATAGATCTTGGCCTACTTCATCAATGAAATTGGAAACATAGAAAAAAGAGAAT
>JAUVGS010000068.1 GCA_030593665.1 Chitinivibrionales bacterium
GAAAAGAGGTAATCCAAAAAATCATCACTACAATAAAAGCCCGCTCCTATTTGGAAATTGGTGTGGCGACCGGAGACATTTTTCTTCGTATTAAAGCTAAGCGGAAAACTGCAGTTGATCCAAATTATTTAATCTCAAACAAAAAAAAGAGAAAGTGGATGTTTAAAAATTTTTGCAACATTACCGCTAAATATTATAAAACGACCAGTGATGACTTTTTCGCCCATAAAAAATCCGCACAGAATTATGATGTTGTGTTTGTGGATGGATTACACACCTTTGCACAAAGTTTAAGGGATGTAAATAATTCTTTGGCCAATCTTGCTGCCAATGGTGTTATTGTGATGCATGATTGCAATCCTCCTCATAAGGCAGCAGCCTTTCCATCTAATTCATATAATCAAGCGGCTTCCTCAAATACCTCCGGATGGACTGGTGAATGGAGCGGTGATGTATGGAAGACAGTGTGCCATCTGAGAAGTTTCAGGAACGATCTGAATGTCTTTGTGCTGGATTGTGATTGTGGATTAGGAATAATTACCCATGGTGAACCAGAGAGCAATCTGACCTTCACCGAGGATAAATTTAACCAGTTGACTTATGATGATTTTGCAAAAGACAGAGAACTGTTTCTCAATCTAAAACCGGTGGAGTTTCTCAATGAATTCCTGAATTGTCTTAAATGAAACCATCAAAAAAACTATATCTTTTTACCGCACATTAATCGTAACTTATACGATACTCTGCCTAATGCTTTTCATCGTTTCGCAAATACGATTTTCCGGCAGGATGGTATTTGATGATGCATTCATGTTTCTTCGTTATGGTCCGGATTTTTCATGAAGGAAAGTACACAATTCAACGCCCAGACTCTATATATCACTCCCACCTGGCGGAAAACGGCAACGTGACTGAAGATTGAAATAAATAATCGTATTATAACGTACTCTGTTTTCTTAACCAGAGAAGAATACCTGCGAATGTAACAACCATATAGCTCATTATCCCAAGCCACCCATAGAAGAAGGGCGGTTTCCAGAAGGAATAGCCTCCCTTATTCAGAGCCACTTCCTGATAGGTACCGATATCCCACCATATACCCCACTTGATAAGAAATGGCAGAAGCGCAAGGGCCACGCCTATGATACTCCCTGCTATAACCCATTTGTCTTTATTACCCCGATACCAGTAGTGGCCGAGAATGAATCCGAGATTACCCAACAGGACCATAACGATAAAAAACAAAATGTAGGCAACCGCGCACAATGGCCGGTCATAGGGCTGTTCAAACCACTTGGTAACATACATACACTCCCAGGCGGGCCAGCCGATAAGGAGAAACAGACCGCCGGGCGCAAATCCGCAGGAGAAAAAGAGATTAACCGGGCCGAGAAATTTATTGGCGAACAGATCTTTTTCTTTTTTTAGCGCATCCTTAGCCATGATTGCACACACTTGACCGATTGCAAATGCCGCAGGAAGGTCAACCTGTAACATACGTATCCTCGCTTGTTAAATAATCCAACCTGTTTTCGTTAAAATCAATTTCTATGCTTAGGCATACTCTTTCAATCTTAATCTTAATCGATTACGAGCACGTTTTTTTATTACTGATACTTAGTCAGAAGTAAAAGTTTATCTGCGTTAGGTATTCAGACACAGACGGTCGAATAATCTATAGGTACCCGATATAACCAGTGCAATTGCTATTATAAAAGTCCGTGCAGTTTCTGGATAATATCTTCATACTCTTTTCCGGTAAAACAGAATTTTAATTCCAGGAATCTTTCTCGTAATGCTTTTACTTTGTCTTTTACAGATTTATTCTCCTTAACCACATCATGAATTAATGCGGCAAGTTCCCTGAAATCATCCGCCTCCATGCCAAATCGCGTCATCTCGGAAACTCCCAGACGCAGCGCTCCGGAAGCGGTGAAGCTTTCCTCATCCGGGCAGGCCTGATAGTTACAGATAATATTATTATCCTCCAGCCGGGATGCAATCTCAAATCCACGGCCGTAGCCGATAGTAACAATAACCTGGTGTGTTTCGGTATAATCAATCACCGGGTCACCGGCCATATCCAGTCCACTCTCCTTTAATGCTTTTGCAAAGGCTTTAGCATTGTATATGACCTTTTTCTGGTATTCATCTTTGAAATGATTCATTTCGTAAGATGCCATGAGTAAACCAAGCAGTGTACCCAGATGATGGTTTGAAACAGACCCGGGAAATGCACGGCGCTCAAGCGCTTCCCACAACGCGAAGCGTTCCTCTTCCTCGCTGTAACGGCAGCCGATAACACCCCGCTGGGTTCCGAAAAACGTTTTGTGGGTTGAGCCGGTAACCAGGTCAGCGCCCTCTTCAAAGGGCTGCTGGAAGTATGGGCCTATAAGGCCGAGTACATGGGCCATGTCGTACATGACGATGGCATTGATACCCTCATTGTCCAGGAAACTGCGGATTTCCGCTACCGGTTCTTTATGAAGAACCATACTCTTGCCGAATATAATAAGTTCGGGTTTGTATTCCTCGATCAGTTTCAATGTTTCCGGGACGTCAATTTTGTACCTATTATCTGCACAGACTGGGAAATTGACAACCGCGGGCTGCTCGGTGCGTGGATCGCGTCGCACGTAGTCTTTCAGGGCACCCATGGGCTGTGCACTGAGGTGGCCGCCCTTGCCGATATGGTTGTTCATCACCTGGCGGATCCTGCGTGGCTCGCTCCTGCGGTCGGTACGATTGATATAATCGACAACTGCGCTGAACACAGCGGTATTTGCCATCTGCCCGCTTACCAGCCGCGGCTCCACATTGACGCATCCGAGAAATTTCTGCATTTCCGCCCGAAGAAGGTTCTCAACCCCGTCAATAAAGCCACACCCCTGATAGTAAAAAATATCCGCATCATAGAAAGCGTCGGATTTCTTATGCTCAGCATACCTGAAACTAGGGTCCATGACAGAAAGCAACCGTGTCATCGGCGACATGGTCATTTCCGACGGGATGAGGTTGATACACTCTCTCTGCCGCCATTCAGTATTTGCCACTGTAGCATCCAGGAGCTTTTTTACCCTGGTGCGCATGTTTTCAGCAGAGACTTCCTTTTGTGGTAATAAATAATCATACACGATTGGCCGTGCATAGGGCGGTGCATTGCTTTTAAGATGGTACGGTACGACCACTGCGTCAACCATTTTTCCTCGAATTTCTATGAGTAATTTGTCTTCTTCAAGGATATCAGAGTTTATATAGGCGAGACAGATGGATCGGAGTTCATGGTGGTCAGACTGTGAAGAGCTAAGCCCTTCACCCTCGACGGTCCATAAAGGAACCATAGTGCCGCTGGTAACATAACCGACCAGCTCAGCTCCTTTGAACACTTTCGATCCGGCCCGGGCAACGCCCCTGCCTGCAAGGGCAACCGTTTTGATTACCCGGGGAAGGCTATCGTTTAATGAATAATCACGCCGCATTATTTTTTGAAGGACTTCTTTCTGGCGGACTAACTCTTCACGGCCAATAAAGTCGCCTTTTAATGCAGAGAAACTGACAGCAAATCTGGCTAAAGGGCATGCCATAACCGGGATATCTTTTCCCTCCGGATCGTCACCCAGCTCATGGCCATACAGGGGAAGGCCCGCCTCAAGCCGGAGGGTATCTCTGGCGCCAAGGCCAACCGGCTCAGCGCCTTTACTTATCAGCAGATCCCACAACATAACGCCATCATTCTTGTCAACGAATAATTCAAAACAGAGCGGCTCACCGGTGTACCCGGTCCGGCTGACTTGTACAGTCGCACCGCTGATAGTTACAATGCTCAATGCGTTTCGCGAAGGTTCAGGAAACCGGCCGGACTGGATAACTTCAGCAACGATATCCCGTGATTTCGGCCCCTGCAAAGCGAGCATGGCAATCTCTTCTGTTCTGTCAATGAGGTCAACATCCTCAAACTTATTCAGATGCGACTGAAAATGGTCCCAGTCTTTACTGCGGTTTGAGGCGTTGACTACAAGGAGAAACTCTTCCTCAGAGAAGTGATACAGGTATGCATCATCAACAGCGCCTCCCCGCTCATTTGGGATAATGGTGTACTGGGCAGTCAAACGGTTGACAGTGAGCGCCTCAACATTGCTGCTGAGTACATGCTGAAGAAAGGGAACAGCATTCGTACCACGAATTATAAACCGCCCCATGTGGGATACATCAAACAAACCGGCTTTTTTCCGTGTTGCCAGGTGCTCCGCCACAATCCCCGACTGATAAGATAGTGGCATTTCCCATCCTGCGAATGCCACTATCTTTGCGCCAAGTTCTCCATGCCGGTTGTAAAATATCGTTCTTTTTGTTCCACCCATAATGAATATATTTATTGATTAATTTCTGCAAACGTTCTCATAAAACCGGCCAGCTTTTCAACACCTTCAACAGGCATCGAATTGTATATAGATGCACGACAGCCGCCGACACTTCTATGTCCCTTGAGTCCAATCATCCCTTCATTCTTAGATTCTTCAATGAATTTCTTTTCAAGGTCTTCACTTGGAAGCCTGAAGACGACGTTCATTTTTGAACGACTGGATTCATCAACCGGACAGGAATAATAGCCATTACTCTGTGCCATGGTATCATAAAGCAGTGAAGATTTTTTCTCTGCCAGTTCTGCCATAGCAGCTAATCCACCCAGCTCTTTAACCCGTTCCATTACAAGTTTTAAGGCATAGATAGCAAATACCGGCGGGGTATTGTACAGTGAGTTTTTATCTGCATGAGTTTTATAATTGAGGTATGCGGTGAGTGTGTCGGGACAACGCTCGAGTAAATCTTCTCTGAGGATTACCAGGGCCACACCTGCCGGCCCGAGATTCTTCTGGGCGCCGGCATAGATCATTCCAAATTTATCAATCGGCAGAGGACGGCTCATTATATCACTTGACATATCAGCGATTAATGGTACATCACCGGTGTCCGGGAAGTCATGCCACTCGATGCCCTGAATTGTTTCATTACTGGTAATGTGTAAATAGGCAGCCCCCGATGTAACCGTTATTGAAGAGGCATCCGGGATTGCAGTAAAATTAGACTCAGCACCGTCGAAAATGACATTCACCGTTCCACATTTTTTGGAATCCCCCAATGCTTTTTTTGCCCAGGAACCAGTAACAGTAAAATCACAGGACTGACCTTCGCCAAGGAAATTGAGGGGAATCATAGAGAACTGAAGTGTTGCGCCGCCACCGAGAAACAATATTTTATAATTGTCGGGTACCGCAAGAAGCTCTTTGACAAGCGATATTGCGCCCGTATGTACTTCATCATACTCCTTGCTCCTATGGCTTGTTTCAATGAGAGAGAGTCCCATTCCCTGATAATCGACTATTTCGTCCTTTATCCGCTCCAGTACCGGGAGTGGAAGTGTGGCGGGGCCTGCATAGAAATTGTATTTTCTGCTCATAACTGTCCTCCTTCTTTAAATTCGTTTATAATTGAAATCACTTCTTCTCCGATTCGTAAAAGATTTTCTTTGCTGCTTGCACCGAGATGCGGCGTCATTACAACATTCGGCGCTTTCAGAATCGGGTAGTCTTCCGGCGGCGGATCAGAAGGCCACACATCGGTCGCATAGGCCCTTATTTTACCGCTCTCCAAAGCTTCTACCACGTCTTCTGCAACAACACATTTTCCGCGGGCAGTATTCACAATGACAACACCATCTTTCATTTTTTCAATGACCGTTTTATTGATCATGCCGCGCGTTTCATCAGTAAGCGGAGTATTCAGGGAGACATAGTCCGCATCTTGTACTGCTTCTTCCAAAGATGACTTTACCTCAGCATAATCGTTGGGCTTGCCTGACTTTCTATAAGCAACTACGTTCATACCAAAAGCCTGCGCACGCTTTGCAACCTCAGTGCCGATATTGCCTGCACCAACAAGGCAGAGCGTCTTTCCATAAAGCTCGGTCCTCTTCAATTGCTTTTTAATCCACTCACCATTTGTCATGCTCACATGGCCCTCTACAATTCTGTTGGGCACCGCAAGCATTAACGCAAAGGCAATCTCTGCTACAGCAATTGACGAAGCCTTTGGTGTGTTACGCACTAAAATATTTTTACTCGCAGCATGCTCCTTGTCAATATTATCAGTGCCCACACCACCTCGTATAATAAGTTTGAGATTTAGTGCTTCATCAATATACTCTTTTGTACATTTGGTCTTACTTCGTACCAGTACGACGTCAGCTTCAGCCAACCTGCTTTTGTCATCAGTTACCTCTCCGAACTGTGAGAGCTGTTCCGGGAGAGACGGATCAAATGCATCGGAAATGAGTATTAACACGTTTACCCTCCTTAGTTATATGTAAAAGTGAAAAATCTATAATCTGCGCGTTACCATGCCTGAACGGAGTTTCGGTTCAAACCATGTTGATTTCGGCGGCATTACCTCCCCACAGTCTGAAACACTCATTAACTGGTTAATCCCTGTGGGATACAATGCAAATGCCACCCGCATATCCTGATTACACCTTTTCTCAAGCTCTTTTGTACCTCGAATTCCTCCGATAAAATCTATTCTGTCATTCGTCCTGATATCATGCAAATCCAAGATGGACTCCAATACATTCTTTTGAAGTATTGATACATCAAGACTCCCTACGGCGTCATCTGCAGGGAATGAACCCTCTTTTGCGAACAGATTATACCAGGTTCCATCTAAAAACATGGTAAAATGGTGGGGCTTTTTGGGAAGAAGATCATTTGTCTCTGCTATATCAAAATACACTTCAAGCCTAGTAATAAATTCTTCGGGAGTAAGATCAGCAATATCTTTCACGGCTCTATAATAACCTAAAATTTGCAGTTGATTATCTGGAAACGCGACAGTCAGGAAATGGTTGTAAGGCTCATTACCGGTATGATTTGGATTTTTTTCTTTTCTTAAATTCCGTACGCGAAGAGCCGCTGCACTACGGTGGTGTCCATCAGCTATGTACATTGCCTCTACAGTTAAGAAATTCTTTTGTATATGTTCTACCTCATCGGGATCTGAAACCACCCACATAACGTGCCTTATAGCGTCTTCAGCAGTAAAATCATATACCGGTTCTGATGATTTGCATATTGTCTCAAGGCGTTTGTCAATCTCTGCATTTGCACGGTAAGAGAGCATTACCGGCCCTGCATTAGCATTGAGGACATCAACGTGATGAGCCCGATCGTCTTCTTTGTCTCTTCTGGTGAACTCATGTTTTTTAATACAACCATTTTCAATTTCATCAACGCTTGCTCCCAACACCAATCCCCGCTGGGTATGATTACCCATGGTAATCTGGTAGATATAGAAACAGGGTGAATCATCCTGGATAAGAATGCCATCTTGTAAAAAATTGTTCAGATTTTCAGCACCTTTTTGATACACCTCTTCACCATGCGTATCGATTTCAGGACCAAAATCAATTTCAGATTTTACTACATGCAAAAAACTTAATGGATTATCTTTTGCAAGCTCTCTTGCTTCCGGCGAACTCAACACATCATACGGCGGAGATGCAACTTTTTGTACCAGTTCCGGTTTGGGTCTCAGCCCTTTAAAGGGTTGAATATCAGCCATTAAAACCTCTTTTAAATAAATTGAAAATTAAAAAGGATTGCACACAGAGAACGGTATATGGTATCAAAAGTCTCGTATCGTGATACATCCTTCACAGAAAGCGGCCCGCCGGATTGCTTAATTTCATGGCTGATATTAATATATATGCCACGCCTGGGACCAAATTTCAGTTGCATGATTAACTTCTTTTAAAAATATTTACAATTTAGTCGCTTTAGTCAAGATGACTACCTTAAATAATAGTATATTATGAAACAGATTAACAATATTGTGCATGAAATGATATTGATTAAAATAATAGCTTAACACTTTATCCGCAATTTTAATTCTTAAAATTGCATTTATCACAACATTAATATTGCTTATCTACGTTTTTCTCATTTCAACCATTTGTTTTTAGAACATTAGTATATCTATTCCAACCAGCTTTCCTGAAAAATATCAGGAAAAACATTACCCGGGCTGAGCCAAAAATGCATGTAACTGAAGTCAATTACCACCACCAGAGGTGGTGGCTTGAAAAGTGCATCTAAAAGATGCGCTAACATTTGTCACATTGTCAAAATGACATTTACACCAAAACGATCTTTTAAACCTTATTTAAAATTCTGAAACCTTAGTAACCATA
>JAUVGS010000028.1 GCA_030593665.1 Chitinivibrionales bacterium
CAAGTACTATTGTTACAGTGTCTTCAAGTCCCACCCACACATTACCGAAATCATACTGCAAAGGGGTGGCTGATAAACCTCGAAAACCATTAACAGACAAAGTGCATGGCATTTCATAGGGGGAAATTGTACCAGGGGCATTATGACTAAGCATAATGTTACCGAAATAGTCACCTGCAATAAGATTTACTGCTTTGAATTGTGCAGTTATATCAATAAAACCACCCGGAACAATCGTACTATTAGTAATGTTCAAAGAAAGCCATCTGCCATTGAAGGCTCGTTCTAATGCATAATTTATTACATTTGGTAATAATGGATTTCCCAAACCACTTGGGTAATAAACTTCCCAGGTCATTCCGGTCGCAATAACTGTTCCAAATCCATATTTATATTCAATTAATGTGGATCTGGAAGAATCATCTTCAATAATAACTTTCGTGTTTTGAACTAAATTTGAAAAATAGTTATGACTTGCAGAATTTCCTGTTAAAATACTGTCCACACTATCAACCACTGGGTGGGCATAGTCCACAACATAATTTGTAGGGCTTGTTTGAAACACAGCCTGGACATCCCCGGGTAAAGTTATTGAAGAGGACATTGTAGCACAATGGAATTGTAATGTACCACCGGAACTCAGATAAGACTCAAATTTGCTTTTCTGTGCATGATAATTAGAATAAAAAGTAGTACCTTGCACTGAAGGAATAATAATCAGGTCATAGATAGTAAAATCGGTATTCTGTATCTGTGAAGAAGAAATTATTGTAACAGTAGCCCCCATGGAGACCAATAAAGGCTCATTAACATCATATCCCCAGGGTAAAACATCACGAATAATTAAAACATTTTCTCCATCCCGGTTTCCAGGTGTTGTATAAACAATGTTTTTTATGCCTTTACCTGAAAATTGTAATGTATTCTCTGCTGTAATTTTTTTCTGTATTTCCCCCAATAGTTTTTGTAACTTTTCGTCTATATATTTTCTATTGGTAAAGTTTGTTTGACTGGTAGTTTGAATATTTAAATTAAAAACCAAATCATCACCACCAGGATTCGTTATAGTCATAACCTTCGAAACAGAATCACCGCCATCAAGCGTCTCACGAAAATGATCCGGTGCAACAGCAATCTCAGGCGGCGGTGTCCCTGTTCCGGCAAGATTGACGGTCAGGATGGGATTATCCTCAGCATCGCTGTTAATCGTAATAATTCCATTCTCAGTCCCCACTGCAGAGGGATGACAGACAATTTGAAGGGTTTGTGTACCAAAAGGCGGCACAATAATCGGCAATGATGTAGCGTGGATAAATACGGGATTATTACTCGCTATAGCATTGACGGTGGCAGGTTCATCACCTGCATTCGTGAGGATAAACGCTGTCGTGTCATACGCATCGACCCACACATTACCGAAATCATACACGTCAGGCGAAACAGCCAGGCGTCTGATGCCATCGACATATAGCGTACAGGGTAACACATAGGGATTAACCGCGACAGGATCGTTATGATTAAAAGACAGTGCGCCATAATAATTACCCCCAAGGAGTTCAGACGCATCTAGTGTCACAGAAATCGGCATAGTCCCACCGGGATTGACAGTACCGGAAGCCGGGGTTGGTCGCAACCAGTCCGGTGTAAATCGAAATTGTACGGCAAGACTATTTTTTAAGTAGGCTGCATTATACACAACCGTCAAGCCATCGTTACGGGCAGCATTCTGAATACCAACCGTGCAGCCATTTAAATCACCTGTTAAATCATTATAGTAAAGGGTAATTGCACCACTTTCTTCCAATACTATTTGCATTGTATAATTCCCTGAGCTGTTGTATGCACGGACATTTTCGAATTGGACAATGGCCCTGCTTCCGTCGTCAAGGAAGTAAATATCACCGGCAGAGCCCGGATTTAAATCATCATGGAGCATATCGATAAGATTCGCCGGTGCACTGGCACTGGGTAACGGATAATTACTGATCAGGCTTGAACCTGTTCCAAAGGTAATAAAACCATTTGAGCTTACAAAAATCGAATTAAATTCATTTTCATAAAAGGGAAAAGAAAAACTTATTGCCTGTTCCTGAAAACAGTCGTCACATGAAGAGACAGAACTCATTCGTGTCCCGCTGCCACTAATATCATTCCACTCAAAAGCAGGTCCTCCCGATTCATCAGAATCCTTCCATGAATAACCAAAATTATCAGGTCCACCCTTGGCAAACGCCACTGGCAAACCGACACGTGCATCTTTTTGACCTTTAGGAATTTCAACAAAATGAGATGAATCATATACCTCTTCGGCCTGCATAACTGCCGATGTGGTATTATCGACAGACGTTATTGAAAATTCCAACGGTGCGTCACCATTATTAGTTACGGTTGTATTTACCACGATAGAGTCACCTACAAGAACAGTATCGTGGATCAATTGCGGTGTTGCAACAATTTGGGGCCGGCTGAGCGTGAAATTGATATTCGTTACATTCGGGGGGATTGTCACTACCTGTGTATCGCCCGGCAAATAGTCATCATGTTTCACAAAAACATTGTAGGTCCCATCTATACCACCAAACACATATTCCCCTCCGGCGCCCGTCCGGACAGAGCCGGATAGTGGCCCGCTATACTCTACCGTTGCATTTTCAACCGGACTACCGCCGGTCAACGTCGTTACCGTACCGCTAATCTGGCTTGATGTGTATACGGTGATTGTGAAGCTTGATGTCCAGGAACCTGTGTCATCATCCGTGATTATCAGATCAAGCGTAACCGTATGAGGTGTGGGGCAATCGGCCGCTACGCTGATTGTGTAATCGTCAAGCGCTTTCTTTGTCGCACCGGCACCGGGAACATCGCCAAATGATGCTGCGTTATCCGTAATGGTAACGTAGCTGTCTGATGTTGAAATACCTGCATTAACCCCGGTCGCTTCATCACTCCCGACATTGGTAAGGGTAGCGGTAATATCAATCTGCTCCCCCGGATTTATAAGTCCATCGCCATTACCACCGGATACATCAGAGACAGTATGCGATGAATATGTCAGTGATGGTCCGGTAACCTGTCCCCGGAGCGGTGTGTGCGGGTCGCCGAGTAGATTCGATTCATAGAAACACCAGCGGATATAGGTTCCGTTAATATCCCATATATTATCCTCATGGCTGTCTGCATTAATAGCACCGAGATTAAAAATATACTCACCAAAGTATGCATCCCAGAACTGGCGGTCAAAACGCTGGCTCGGCCCATCCATTGTTGCCCGGCTGTCATTATAGGCTCCATAGCCATAGCGTGAATTAAACACCACAGCATACATGCCATGTCGATTTGAGGTTGTCAGATGCTCAGCAATACAGTCCGCAGAAAAATCACCGGGAATACATCCTTGAGAATAGGCAAAAAGGAAATTTGTATTAGTAAGAGCATCGGCATCGGCATTATAAAATTTCAACACATAACCTGTATTCGCATGGCCAAGGTGATTAATGATACTGTAGTTATTACCATTAATGACATCCAATATATGGCTTTTTGGCCATGTCCCGTCATAATCATACAGGGTATCGACAGAAAAGGCGGGACAGACTGAAAAACCAACAGTAGTATAACCGGAAGTACTGGAGCCAAATCGAATCTCATCCATATATGGTCTGGCATAGGAAAACTCACCCGGGCCAAACTGTGAACCCAAATATTCACCGGCAATTAAAGCCTGCCGTAAATAGGGAGCGCCTTCAGCGTCGTTTTCGTAAGCCAGTGTTTTATAAACGAAATTGGACATCTCTGTTGGATTTTCGGCAGATGCACGACCAATGAATACTTCAGACATTAAGTCAACATCACTACCGCCGGGGCCATCGGTAGATTCACCCCAGTAAGTATCACCATCGGAGTTGTAGTCGCCATCAAGGCACTGAAAATAGAGATCACTTGGAATCGTGCTACCATCAGCGTATAAATAACGGAGTGGAATAATATTAACATCACCACCAAGCAGTACATACTCTGTTTCCCAGTTAGCATAGGCGTCGATAATAAAGTTGCGAAGCTTTTCCGCATCATCAACTCCGGAATAATTTCCATAGACATCTTCAATTGTCATAATGGTGGCGGTTAAACCCCGAGCCTGTTTATGGGCAATGAGTGTATGAACAGTATAATCCGTTGCCGCGTCACGAATTGCCTCGCTGGTTACAATAACATAGCGATAACTGTCGGCCGGGTCGCAAATACCGCGCGATTTGCGATGTACTTTTGGTTGTACTGTTTCATATTTAAAAAGCGCTTTTGGATTATCAACACCTATGGTGGAAAAATTGAATCGTTTGGGAAATACAGATCCTTTTATCTTTTTAAGGGAGGTCGTAGGTTTCAAAGGTAATAAACAGGCAATGTTGCTATAGCTATACAGTTGGCCCGATTTTGGATGGTAGGTAATTGGATGCAGATTTATAAAGGCTAAAGAAACACCATGTTTTTTCTGAATACCGATGAAATCATACGCCTTGCCGGGGAAAGGTTGATCGCTGTTATAAATAGCGGATTTTGGCTGTGCTCTTCGAGGTTTTACACCCGGAATAAGGGGAAATGTTGCTTCTCCATAAGCGATATAATGTTCACCCGGTAGTAAATATTTCTTGTTGCGGGATACCCTGATTTTCTCAATATCAATTGTATACCCTTGAGGAATTATAACTTTTACCGGCACAACAGGGAGGCGGGGTTCGCCTTCAAGCGCAGTCGTTGGTGCACCGTCAAGTACCACTTGTTCCATCTCTCTAACCGCGCTTCTGCTTTTCACCGTTTTACATGCAACCCCAGGCAATTTATAGGTCAGGGCAATGTGTTTGTTTTCCTGAGATGCGACCTGCACCATAACCGGGTTGGTTCCCGTTTTATGGGAAAATGCATTGGTAATGTTCCACTTCCCTACATGAATTTGAGCAATTACACCATTGCACAGGCAGGTAACTGCTACTATAAGTGAAATTCGTGTCATACTTTTTCTCATAGTAAACAACCTCTCAAATAAGGTATCAGGTGCAGCTATATACTTTTCACAAACGTGAAAATGTCGGAAATTCTTATAAAAAAGCACTACAGATATTCGGTTAATATGTCGCGGTGGGTTTTCCCATCCCCTCGCTATGTTCAATGCAAATACATATTCACACACAGTTCTTCAAGGTAAGTTTTTCAAAGCCCCCAAAATACTCGTTACAAGTACTTTGACAAATATACTATTATTCAAAACACATATTCAACAACTTTTTTTTACCCGTAAGTAAAATATTATAACCGTTTTCAATATTTAACAAGTCAACCTAAAAAGACAAATAAACTCGCAAATAATATGCCAAACTATTAATTGCTGAATTTGAACGCGTAAATAGATACTTTGGTTTTTCTATCCGTCCCAATGCCGAGACAACCGTCCCAAATCCGGGACGGTTTGTTTACACGAGAGACAGTATTTTCATGTTTCCTGCATGTTTTTATTTTTTCCAAAAAAATTATTGACAAATCTCTTGAAATGTTGTATTGTTATGTTTGCAGCACAAACATGTCTGTGAAAAAAATTAGTTTGTATTTAATACAGGAGAAAAATATGGAAGATCACCTCTCACCACAAAAAGCGTTAAAAGACCTCTCGACAATAAAAAGCACTATTGACCGTGCGACCGGCGCAGATATTTTTACCAGCTTCATTTATGGCGCCGGAACTCTTCTAATTATTTTCGGCATCACGGTTGTCGCTGGTTGCATTGTCAATTTCTATGTGTTAAATACTTTTGGTCTCAATTCCGACACCAGAAAAACTATGGGGATTATGTGGATCTCAATTATATGCCTGCTCGGTGCCGTAAAACTGATCACGTTTACCATGCAGGGAAAAAAACATAACATGAGTTTCACCTCCTACTTTAAACGTATCGCAAATAAATCTTTTCTCCAGATCGACATACCGATTGAGATTATGGCTACCATTTTTATTATCCTTTTTATTAAAATCGGTAGATATGAGTTTATCATACCAACCGGTGTCATCTGGCTTGCTGTTTTGTATACCTCACTGGGAACTGTTTTCCATGAAAAAAGCTTTACCATTGTAGGATACATATTTCTTGCCAGTGGTGCCATTGGATTATTCTTTATGGCACACCTGCAACTGGTGTATGTCGCATGTGTCTTCGGAGTGCTGCCTGTAATCCTGGGACTCATTATGCATGGACGATACAAGCAATTAAAGGAAGCGCATATCGCTGATTATGAAACTGAATCAGAGGCTGAAGAAATAGTCACCGATGAGGTAGAATAGCGCTCATGGCAAACCAACCACTCAATAGGGAAAAAAGTGCCCGCCTCGAAAAGGTATTTCAGGCACCTGCCCGCCTGCGTATCGTGTCTATGCTGCTGGCCAACAAAAAAGCGGATTTCAGTGAGCTAATACACACACTCGAACTGACACGAGGTAATCTCAGTATGCACATGAAAATGCTTGAAGAGTGTAAGTATATCACCATAAAAAAACAGTTTGTTAAAAACAGGCCGAAAACGACCTACTCAATGACACCACTCGGAAAAAAAGATTTCAAACTATACATACAGATGCTGGAGAATATCATAGCATCAATTAAAACGACGGGGGAATAATGGAAAAAGAAGATATCCAGGCTGAAGCCGGATTAGGGAGAAATGAAGGGATTGTAGCACTACTCAGTTATATTGGTTTTTTTATTACCGCGATAACGGGTTTACGAAAAAAACCGGTTTTTATTATATTGGTTATTGCATTGCTTGGGTTATTTCATGCAATATACGCAAGAAGACTCTGCGCGGTATGTAAAAAACTATGTCCGGCTAATCCAAGTGGGAATTTCTGGAAAACATATTTTTAAAAGGTAAAAAATTAAAAAAAACTGTTGACAACGGCTCCAGAATGTATTATAATACTATTGTACCATTAGACTAGTACAATCAAACAACAGGAGCGTCAATTGGCCTTTACATTCACCTTAAACAATTCAAGTGGGGTACCCTATTACCGTCAGATAGTGAACCAGGTTATTTATGGTGTTGTCAATTCAATACTTGCACCCGGTGAACGGCTCCCCACAGTACGAGGACTGGCGGTTGATCTTCAGGTAAACCTCAATACCATTGCCAAAGCATACAGTGAGCTTGAGCTTCGCGGTATCGTGAATACCCAGCAGGGAACCGGTACTTTTATTGCCGAAAGTAATAATGCTATCGACCCGGTTGAAAAGGAAAAAGGGCTAAAACGACTGTGCAGCATATTTCTGGATGAAATTGCCACCCTTGGAATTAAATCCGTTGACGCATTTTCCACACTTAAAAAAATAGAAAAAGAACGCAGAAATTCTAAAAAGGGAGCGAAATCATGAAAGCAAAAACAAAGGAGTATAAGGAAACAAGGGAGTTTAATCCTACTCTCTGGATGTTGAGAAAAAAATTTTTCGCGCTTCGCAGATATGTGTTGAACGAGCTGCTGCTCCTGATTGGTATTGGTGCTTTTCTGGGACTTAAATTTTCAGGCACCGTGCCGCTGAGTATTGCGGTTTTAGTTGCTACCGTATTTATAATAGTGGGACTTTCGGTCCGAATAGCTTTCGAGTGGGAGCGGGTTCCGATGCTTCGCCTGGGACGTTTACATAAAACAAAAGGCCCCGGTCCCTTTTTCCTTATTCCTTTTATAGATATTCCCTATGACTATGTGGACTGCCGGACTACGGTCACAGACTTTACTGCGGAAAAGGTACTCACCAAAGACGCCGTTCCGATTTATGTTGATGCGATAATCTTCTGGATGATCTGGGATGCGGCAAAGGCAAAGCTTGAGGTAGAAAACTATCAAAATGCCGTTCCCTTAAGCGCCAAGACCGCGCTCAGGGACATAATAGGGAAAACAACTCTGGCACAATTGCTTACGGACCGTGATGCAATCGGCGAAGAACTGCAGAAAATTCTCGATGCCAAAACCAATACGTGGGGTATTACCTCACTCTCTGTCGAAATAAAGGACATCATCGTTCCGAAAGAACTTGAAGATGCCATAAGTAAGGAGGCACAGGCCGAGCGGGAAAAGAATGCGAGGATACTATTAGGATCAGCCGAGATTGAACTGTCAAAGAAGTATGCAGAAGCATCAAAAAATTATAAAGGTAATGAAGAAGCCATGCAACTGAGATCATTAAATCTATTGTTGGATGCCGTCAGGAATAAAGGCTCCATGATTCTTGTTCCATCGGAAACGCCGCATTTAATGAACAAGGCGGTATCCGCAGCGTTGGCTAAAACGGTTGGCGGAGAAAGTACGGCAAATGAAAACAGTAGCCTCTAAAATAAAATGACGAGTATCATTTCATACATAGGCAAAAGGAAAACAAAATGGCAATTCTTGAATTAAAAGAGGTGAAAAAGGAATTCCACAAGGGCGAACAGAGGATTCATGCCCTGCGGGGAGTGGATCTCTCCATCGACAAAGGGGAGTTTCTCTCCATTGTCGGGCCATCGGGCAGCGGAAAAACAACCCTGCTCAATATTATCGGCTGCCTCGATTCCCCGACTTCGGGCAGCGTGAAATTTAACGGCAGTGAACTGAGCAAACTGAAGGAAAGGGAACTTTCACGGTATCGCAAAGAAAACGTCGGTTTCATCTTTCAATCCTTTAATCTGATTCCCGTGCTCAGTGTCCGCGAAAACATTGAGCTGCCAATGGTCATAGAAAAAAAAATGAGCCAAAAAGAGATGTCCGCAAAAGCGACGGGTATAATCGAAGCGGTCGGACTTGAGTCAATGGCGTGCAGGCTCCCCCGTGAAATTTCAGGCGGACAGGAGCAGCGCGTAGCCATTGCCAGGGCTCTTGTTAAGAATCCGATAGTGGTTCTGGCGGACGAGCCCACCGCTAACCTGGATTCAACCACCGCAGAAGAGATTATTGCACTGATGCAGAAGATAAACCGGGAACGTGAGACAACCTTTGTCTTTTCAACCCATGACCCACTTATGCAGAAACACGCCAAACGGGTTGTTGTGCTCAAAGACGGCACCGTAACCGATGACGAAAGGAGATAGCGCATGAAAATGCTCCTGAAAATCGCCTTTCGAAATCTGATGCGGCACAAATGGCGCACCATTCTGACCGGTATTGTCATCGCATTCGGGTTATGGATATTCCTTTTCATGGATTCGGTGATGAGCGGTCTGGATCGCGGCTCCATAGACAATATGATAAACCTGACCACATCAGCAGTAAAAATCCATACCGCAGAGTTCGACGCCGACAGGGAATCATACCCGCTTAAATACGGCCTGCAGAATATCGGCAACATTGAAGAAACACTTGCCGATCACAACAGGGTTAAAGCCACCGCTCCGAGAACGCAGTTTATCGGGGAACTTTCAAACTACGAGGAGTCAATTCCCGTAATCGGTACCATTGTTGACCCTGCGCGTGACAGCATGGTATTCACCCTGACCGAATTCCTTGTTGGCAGCTACTTTACGGCAGGCAATGTACATGAAATGGAAATTATCCTCGGCAAGGATCTTGCCCGGGACCTGAATGTCTCCATCGGTGATGATATAACACTCTTCGCGCTGACCAGGTACGAAAGCCGCAATGCTGCTGATTTTAAAATTATCGGCCTGTTCAACACCACCGACCCCACACTCAACAAAAGCGGCGTTTACCTTACCTTCAATGCGGCGAATGAATTCCTGGACCTTGAAAACACAATAACCGAACTGAATGTGCAGCTTAAGCGACGGATCAACTTCGACGACCTGGAAAGAGACATGAAAGACGTGCGTGCTCGTATCGATGATACCTACCCGAACCTTGCCACCTATACCTTCGTCGAACTCGGTGCCGGCGTTCTGGAACTGGTGAAGCAGAAAAAGGCCTGGGGCGTCGGCATGACACTGGTATTTCTGCTCATCGCCGCTGTGGGAATTGTCAATTCGGTGCTGATGAGTGTATACGAGCGCGTTCGCGAGGTCGGTGTGCTTCGGGCCATGGGGCTTGAAGGAAAAGAGATTGTTACAATGTTCATGTTTGAAGGGACAATGATCGGCTTTTTCGGCAGTCTGGTGGGTGTTATGCTCGGGAGTGCAACCATCTATGTTTTAACGACGGTTGGATATCCCCTGGAAGTGATCTATAAAGATCTGTACGTAGACACATCGGGTTTTCCCTATTGGGGAACCATATACGGTGAATGGAATATTCCTCTAATTATAGGAATCTTCTTTTTCGGCATTGTAACCGCCTTTCTGGCAAGCATTTATCCGGCAAGAAGAGCCGCTAAAATGTCTGTTATCCAGGCCATACGGTTCTTTTAAGGGGAAAAACAATGAAATATC
>JAUVGS010000198.1 GCA_030593665.1 Chitinivibrionales bacterium
AAAGGCATCTATTTTTTGAAGGATGCAACCGTATCCTATTATGATTTTGCAACCGGTACTGTCACAACAATATGCGGCAGTACAAAATTTA
The DNA here is from genome assembly GCA_030593665.1 of Chitinivibrionales bacterium. The sequence goes on from JAUVGS010000198.1 coordinate 92, forward strand.
TAGACATACACCTCCTGGGGTATGATGACATAAATGATGTATGGTACGCCGGTGCAGGCTATTCCTCTCCCGAAGGGCGAGCTGTCTACCGGTATAATCCCACGGCAAAATCCTGGGTAAAGGAGTTTTCCTTCGAAAGTCTTGGCGGTGAACATTTCGATGGTATGGAAGTTATTGCGACAAAAAATAGTGTGGAAATGTATCTCTCCGATATGACCTCCGATTACATCGGAATTGTTACCAAAAAGAACGGTACATGGAGTACCCTCTCTTTAAACAGATACAAAGACACGAAAGCCGAGGAAGTTGAAGGCATGGGGCACGGAGCATTTAATCATTTCTGGGCAACTTCAGGAAATGTTTTATACGAAATTGGCGGTGGCGGACTGACTGTTGTTGAGCCGCCAGAAACGGTAACCGTCACTATCTCTATTCCGGTGGAACAAACATTTGCAATAGTAGAACATTCTCCGGCTGGAACCGTTGTCGGTGAAATAACGATTAATTCATCAAATACCGCTAAAACAAATCTCAAGGTAATAAACACCATTCCCGAATTCGATGTTTCCGATCAGTCACCATTTGAGATTACCGTTGCCGCAGGTGCCAATCTCGATTACGACATACAGAAAGTATACCAGCTCATTGTTGTGGCCTATCCTGATCCCGGGGCAATTGGTACACCGGATACCTCTATTGTGACAATTCATATTATTGAGGCTACCGGTATTGCGGGAGATGAGAAATCAATTGCAACGTTTTCAAAAATGTGTTTTTCTATTTCAGGAAACAAACTTGCCATTGAAGGACTTGATAATTGTGTGTATAATTTCGAAATGATCAATTTAAGAGGACAAAACATACTGACTATCAAAGGTACAAGCAATCCTGTTATTGACATTTCTGCAATTTCTTCCGGGATTTATTTTGTTTCAATATTGTCGGGAGAGAATAAACTACTGGAAAAGATTTATATTAAATAGAAGCACAGTTACAAAAATTGAAGCCACTCACTCCTCCCTGCGGGAGATTTGTAGTGACTTTATTTTTTTGTAGTCATAAAATATCGGCACCTGTTATTTATATGAAAGATTTTGAGGCAGTAAATGTAATCCCCCAACTGTTTCTGCAATTTTTCCCTACCCGGCGATATATAAATGCTGGCATGCTGATTATCCTGGTATATATCGTAGTTTTATTTCAACAACCCTGTTTTGCGACTTCACATTTGATAAAACCTGACGGTTCCAAGGATTTTTCTACTATTCAGAAGGGATGTGACAGTGCCTCTTCCAGAGATACCATATTGCTTGCGGACGGTGAATTTAAACTGAACGGAAATCGCAAAATCACTAATAACAATGAGATTGTCATACGGTCTCAAAGTGGAAACGTTGACGATTGTATCATTACCCGTGATTTCCCAGGTGATAGTATATGATGAATCCACAAACCAGGTCTCATCACCATTGGGTGAGGTAACGGTGATAACAGGTCTCGGCACTATAGAAAATACAGAGTCGCTCTCATCAACAGGATTTCCATCCAACGCTTCAGTTATTTGTATCTTACACTTTGTGGAAATTGAATCCGGAACTGTCCAGGGATGCATCCCATCATTTGCTGTACTGGAAACAGCGGTATACCAATCAGAGCCATTGTCCGGTGAGAATAAAATCTTAATATCACCTACAGTACCAACGCTACCCCAGTAAATGTCAACGGAGGTGCCCGCCACAAAGGTTTCACCTCCATTGGGATATTCCACACTGAGAGCGTTAACAACAGGTATGTCTGGCCATGGCGGCCTGACAGGTATTTCATACATCTGTTGTTCATTGACGACTCCAAGGTCTATGGGGTAGACAGAAAGCGAACAAACCATCTGTGCCTGGTGTTCCTGCTCTTCAGTGATGGCTTGGACAGTGTCCTTAAGAAACCTTATTCCCTTCCAATCGCCTACAGTAATGTTTGTGGTTGTATAAATTTTATAACCGGGATGTAGGTCACTTGCCGAACCTGTTCCCGAATACGATATAAGATCCATCATATAAAGGCGCGTCTTTCCAGTATCTCCGTTAAAAACCGGATGGTAGTTAAGGAGTGATAGAGATGGTGGTGTCGTATCCGAAAAGAAAAGATACAAATCTTCGATAGTGGCACCATCAACGCCTTAGATTGAAGTCGTCATCAAATTAAAATTCATATCTACACCGCAACCGATATCAGTACCCCAGGCAGACGCGCAATATATGATGTAATCAGCTTTTACATAAGGATCTTTGATAACATATTTGAGATTTGCTCCGGCTGAATCAATTACAATCGTATCGGTCGTATTTGCGGTACCTTCATCACCCACTATAGTGATATTTTCTGGAGGAAAAGTGAAATTTTTCATATAGCTAAGTCCGATTTTAAGAGCATTTACCATGGGTTCCTTTGTTATTTCCGGTGTTGCAGGGTTGTATTTAATTAAAATTTTAGTAGAGTCTGTTACGACGGGGAATATACATTCATAAGCAAATGGTAAATTATCAATTGTACCTGTTAATTCTACTATTGAACCATTTACCATACCCTGCACTCGTACCCGATCTACCGTATCATTTACAAAACACAATGAATCCTTTGCCATGATAATATGTATCATTCCTTCATGCTATCCCATCGACAGAAAAAAAATGTGCATGATTTATAGATCGTAATAGAGCCAATAGACTTTATTTTCCTGTTTTTTTTAGTTTTATGTATTACATTACTAGTGAATAGAGGTTAAATTACATTGCGCTGTAGAATCATTTGTATCAAACAGAGACTTGAACAACTAATTTTTCGCGAAGAGGGGAAGTTGTGAAGGTTAAAAGACTGAATTGGTTGGTTGTAGTATTGTGTGTTGGGCTTTTTGTATCAAGTCCCATGGCAGACACCCTCGATTTAGACGTTTTTTCCCAGGGCAATAGTGCATGGTGCTGGGCAGCGTCGGCTCAGGCGCTGTGCAGTTATTATGATGAGAGTTTCGACAAGAGCCTTACCGAGGTCGCCAGTGTCTATACTACTAATAAGGGTAAATGTCCTCCCAAAAATCAGTTGGCTGATATCCTGCAGGAGGTTGTCGAAGAAAATGGCTCCGCCGTTAACATGAAAACTGTTTTCAGGCCTGGTCAGATAAGCTGGGGTGAATATAAAAAAGAGATTGATGCAAATCGTCCCTTTATTTTTATTATTGAGTGGGATCTTAAAGACTATTATCACAACAATGTAGCGATCGGTTATGTCGGCGATTCAACCATGCTCTATTATATGGATCCGGGTAATGAAGATAAACGGTGGAGGAGCTGGAAGGAGATCACCGGTGTGAACACCATCAAGTCGGGAAATACCAAGAAAGGCACCTGGTTCGGTTCGTTGCTGGTAGTGCCGCAGACGTCTGTTTCAAATGAGACGCAGAAATCTGTTGCTCCTTTTACGATTATAAATACCTATCAGGCTAAAAATAACGGTTTTGTCACCTTGCACTTCAACAACCCTGTTGCTTCATCGGCAGCGGTCAGAATTTTCAATCTCTGCGGTGCATGCGTCTATGAAATGACCGCTCCAACCGGTTTTAATCGTGCGTTTTTTCAGGTCCCCTATCAGTTTTCCGCGGGTAACTACGTAGCATTTTTAAATCAGAATACCATGTCGGATTTTCCACACGAAGCTACCGGGGTGTTTTCGATTGTAAAATAACAAGATACTATTTTTAAAGGATTCCGGATATGAAGATGTTTGATAACAGGGCAGTCTGTGGTTTTATTGTGTACTGCGTTTTTCTTTTTATATTGCATGTCGCATGCGACACGAGTTCTTCGACTGAACCTGAAGCAGGAAAAGTTATTGAGATCGTTGAGCCCCTGACCGGCGATGAACTTTCGCGGCTCAACAATAATAAACTGGTCGTGCGCTTTAATCCCAATGTGATCAATGTGCCCTTGGACCGCTATTTCAGTTTTGACCAGATAGAATGGAAACGAATGAATGCAAAAGTGATAGGCAGAGGGGACGTCGCACTCAGCGACACTACTAAATACCGCTATGAGGTCATGCTCTGGAAACCAATTGATGATACTCTGCAAACCGGTGACAGCATCTACATTAAAGTGAATTCCTACGCCAACCAAACCATACTGCATACGATTGGGCCAGTCACCATCGATTAAACAAGTATAAAGCTGAGTTGTGGCGTTATGAAATAGCACTGTCAACTCATACGAAACTTATACACTGCGAGTATAACTACCAGTGGAAATAGATTTCCTACTGTTCGTTTATGGCCCTGTTGGTATAAACAGAAACACCAAAAAAATCCTCTTTTGTGACGCCCGTTTCCGAACCATTCCCAAAACCATTATATAGTAGTCCCTTCAGATCGTGCACATCTGATACCAGCGATGTTATTGTATAATAACCGAAAAATATTTTACCATGGTATCGTCAAACAATACAAATAAAAAAGGCCGCAATACATTACCCCGACTTCGACATAATTTTAACAAATGACTACAAAAAGAATTCATTTGTCAAGCAATAATGCCGTAAGTCGTTGATTTAAGCGCTAAAGTTAATCGAAAATCCTTTTATAGTACCCTCCGCCAATGTTGACAATATGCGAAAACTTGCATCTTCTTATATAACAACGTGTTACGAGATTTTGCAGTATCCTCTCAATAATTACTGGTAAAAGAGATAATTACAAAAAAAAGTTTAATAAGACTTGCTTTCCGAAGAAAAATATTTTATACTTACTGCATGATAAAATATAAAGGCAAGACAATATCCGAACAACAGATAGAATA
>JAUVGS010000324.1 GCA_030593665.1 Chitinivibrionales bacterium
ATACACTTAAGTTTTTTCCCAATGATTGTCAGGTCACGATCGGAAATTATAATTTCCGAGTCTTTCGTTCTTTCACGTATTCTGGTGTAACTGTCAATAAGAAACCGGATAACTCTTTTTTTCAAGGCTTCTCTGTTCAAAAAATCCCACTCCCTGAAACAGGCAAAGGTATCAATCTGCGGTATTGTCCATCCCCATCGCTCACCGATATGATAAAACAGTTTGGTGCGTGCTTTATCTTTCTGTTGAGCGGTTTCAAAGGAGAGAAGGTTTCTGATTAAAAAGCATTCTTCAATAATTGCCCGCAAGGAGACCAGGTTCTGCCCGGTATAATAGGAACGCAGTGACTCTATCATAAACAGGTATGAATCAGACATGCCGGGTGATGATGATTCGAAAACGTCACTTTTGTACTCTTCACAAAGAGGAACAGTCCGTTTTACCGCGGCGGAATATTTGTCGAGAACAGCCATTTTAAGCACGGATTTAAATGGGTTGTGCAGCCCTTTAAAAAGCTGCCAGAGTGCGGCGCCAAAGTATTCGCCTCTGTCAATACTGTGTACATTGCCAAGATCAATAAACGAATAGTGTGAAAAAGTGGTGTCAGCGCAGAGGTTTTCGATATTTTTTGCATACCGCGAATCGCTGATACCCGGGGGCATGACCCAGTAAAACGGCATCTTCCCCTCCAGTATAATAGCGGTCCGGTAAAACTCATCCTTGAGCAGTTTGCCGAGGGTAGAGCCGCAGGATTCTTCGCTCAGGATGCCATAATCGTCACACCGGATTTTATTAAGGTCAGCGATAAAGAAATGTGTTTCAAGCCTCGCGGTATCGTAGGCCCACCTTTCAATATTCCTGAATCGATCTTCAAGGGAAAACAGGTCAACATCATCGGACTGTACATCAATTCCTACCCAGAAATCCATATCACTTTCTTCGGTAAACGCCACGGTACCTATAGAACCCATTAATGCGAGGAAAGAAACAGGGAGCCTGCGTTTCGCTTCCCGCTGCACAACAAACCTGGGAAAATATTTTTTAATAAGCTTTTTTAATTCCGAGGTATAGGAAAAGCATGTGATACCGGCCAGTTGGCATCCGTCATACCCATCCTCAGACATGCCGGGGTTTTCTTCATGTAGCAGAAACGGTATCAGGTCGAACACCTCACGTTTCTTTTCAGGAATATAACTTCTCAGATAATCGATCTTGCTTCTATTGTACCGATCGTATATCCTGCTGTTTTTTGCCAGTATTTTTACTGCAGATTTTTTGTCGAATAACATAACCACTCAATATATCTTGAATCTTTTTAAAGAGAACCCTCTTAAGATATTTTCATATCCCTTAAATTGTATCATAATGAATAAAAAATTCGCGAAACTATTTTCATTTACTTTTAGCCCGTGACTCAGAATTAAACTCATTACAGCATGAGTTGACGTAATAGAGCCAAAACGCGGTTATAACATTATACCACGTTCCTTTACACCATCTTCTGAATAAAGCCTCAAATTATAGTATATTAATGATAGTATTCCTCTGAATGTATTTCTTAAAATTTATCGTGTCAGAAAGGTGGGGATCTGATGAGACGCATAGTAACTATCCTTATTGTCTTTACCTCTTCACTTATTGCCCAATGGGGGCAGCCCCCTGTCAACTGGAACGATTTCCAGATAGGCATAGTCAATAACGACCGCGTTAAATGGGACACACCCATGAAAGCTGCGCTCAACGCAGGATATCATCTTGACCGGCGTTATATATATATCGACAATCTTATTGATGTGACGACCTTCTGGGGAACCTCCCTGGCCGGCGGCTCTAAAAACTGGTCAAAGAATCCTTTTTACGTTGACAAGGGTGTTGGGCCTGCTATTGTTATCTATATGCTTCAGCGCGGCGGTGATTCCTATGATATTCTCAGTTCGAATATTCAGGACCAGCCCTTTATGAAACAGTACTTTGAGGCTATTGTTCAGATTGCGGACAGTTCGAAAGGGATAAGGCCTATCTATGTCCTTGAACCTGATGTCTGGGGCTATGTTTTACAACATGCCCGTGAACATAACGGCATCGGCCTGGACTCCTTCAGCCAGATCACTGATAATCATCTGGACGCGCCATGCCATCTTAATAATCTGGGACTTCCCTGGCTTACGGAATTTGAAAACAAACTGAGCAACCTTCCCGGGGCAATAATAAAAACCGTTAAAGAGGTTGACCCGGAGTGTTACGCCGGCATTCTTATGGCTTTCTGGGCATGGAAACCGAATAACTGTACAAAATTCATGCTTTTCCAGAATTCTCAGGAGAAGATCAACGAAGCTGCCTGTGAGGAAGCTGCTTTCTGTGAAGCGTTGCTCAGTTCAACCAAGTACCGCGGGGATTTTCTGGGCGTTGAGAAAAATGGAACGGATATGGGATACTGGTATGTTTTGGATAAAATTAACGGATGGGATACATTACAGGGAGGGATCTTTGCACGCGGGCCCATGTATGACTGGAATGATGAAGACAATTCTCAATGGGTCGATTTTTCAAAATATATCGCCCGGAAAGTTGACCTGCCGCTTCTGGGATGGCAGATCAGCCTCGGCCACATGGGATTGTCCAATGTTGACAACCGCTATGAAGATACCTTTTTCCCCTATTTCTTCGACCATGTACAGGGATTTATACAGGCCGGATTCATCGGCATGCTTTCCGGATGCGCCAATCAGGGAAGGGGCACTATTGCATCTATCGATCAGAATTCCGGTGATGGCGGCTGGTTTTACGGCAAGCTCAAGGTATTTGATGAAAAGCGCCCGTATGACCTCACTATTACAACCCCTCTTCTCAAGGGTGTTCCCGTCTCGTCAACACCATGTATTACCGTGAAACTGAGAGGCCGTTTTCTCCATGTTGTTGATGCACCCGAAGGGAAAAGTACCCTTAATCTCTATACCGCGGCAGGCCGCCGTATCGCAGAATTCGCTGCACACAACGGGGCTCTCCTCCCAATTGCACATATTTCTGCAGGCATGTATATCATGTCTGTATCCCGGGATGGTTTGACGTGGACCGAAAAGCTTACTATTCAGCGCTAACCAACGAGAATCCACTCATCGCTCGTATCAAAAGGCTGCAGAACGGCAGGTAGCTTTTACTGCACAGGTTGATTTATATTATTTGGCAAAACTGTACTGCAAAAAACAGGTATCACTACCACTTTATACAAGCCACAGAAAGTATAAATCAGCATGAGCAAACGGAAAATCGCATTGGTATACACCGGATACGAGCAGGGGACCTGGGGTGATATCGCCTTCAGAAAAGAGCAATTCTACCATTTCATGCCGGGAATACTCTATCTCGCGAGTGCTATAAAAAACTCTCCGGCAACCTCCGGCACCTGCGACGTTGTTACCCGCCATTATAACACCACAGTGCAGGATTTTGACGAAATAATAACCGACCTTATTGAGCTTTCGCCTGATTGTAT
>JAUVGS010000290.1 GCA_030593665.1 Chitinivibrionales bacterium
CTCAGGTAACAGATGTCCCTTCATCCTTGGCGCTCATAGTGATATGTATTCACCGGGATATGATTTCCCGCCGAACATATCCTGGCAGGAGCGACAGGAAGCACTTGAAGAATTTCTCCGCTATGCACTCAGTAAACCGGATGTTCGGATAGCTAGTGTGAAAGAGATTCTGGACTGGATACGCAATCCAGTGTCTTTATAATGACAGGGAGTGGGTAATAAAAAATATTTGTGTGCGAATTCTAAAATCCTTTTTTGAAAAGGGATCGCAGGAGTATACTAACACAGTGTAAAAAAAAATGTATTCCTTTTCACTGCTTCATGGGTTAAAAAACAAAAAGTATTTGATGTTACAATAATGCATTTGTTATACTAACGCAGATAAACTGCAAATAAATACCTTCACGAAAATAATTTCTAAGGTACTAAATAGCACTGATAATATTAATTATTGGAGAAAATATGCGAAAGATTAAAACCGGACTACTTATACTTACCTTTTTCATCACCATTTCTTTTGCCCAATCAAGCTGGACCAGCCCTTTTCTTAATATATCCACCGATAACACTTCTGTATCATTTCTAGAAACAACATCGACATTCTCAGGAACGCCGACAAAAATACTCATTACCAGACCGGTAACTAAATACGGCAATTCCCCGCTTGAGGACAAATGGATTTTACAGCTCTGTGAAAATCATCTCCATTTCAGGCTTAGCGGTATTGAAGCCGTTTCTGTGGTTCCTATTGAAGCACTTACCGAGTTGGTACCTGACTATATGGAATATAAACAACCCATTGCAGTGGAAAAATATCTCGATGCCGCAAAGAAATTATCGGCAGACTATATCATCTATATTCAATGTGAATATAACCGGCTTATCAGCGGTGGCCAAGTTAATATCGGGAAAGATACCGATGTCAATTTCTTCGGCAAGGTTATCTCGCCATTCAGCGACAAACCCCTCTTTGCTGAAGCAAAACAGTTTTCTATTAATAAACTTGGTATGCGGCTCGACACCTTTTTATGCCAGGTACTTCAAATATTACATATTACAATAACTAATAAAAATCGAAACTTCATGGAAACCGCTATATTAAGCTGTAGGGGAAATAAGGTAAAAAAACTTGGAGAATTCCTTGCCACTGCCTATGAATCCGAAGTGACTGAATGGAATCCTTTTTTTAAAAAATATTTAAAACTGGTTAAAAAAGATCCTGACATGCTCCTTGGCTATTACGCGGGGGCTACTATGTGTGAAATGGCCGGACAGTATCTTAGTGCAGCACATCTCTCCCATGCTCTTTCTGATATTCTTGGTATGAGTTATCCCATATCTTTTGTTGAATCGTGTAGACTCTACCGTCGGTGCGGTAACTATGGTCAGGTAGAAAAAATCCTTAAATCTCTGCCTGTTATAGAGCATTTAAAAAATGATATTACCATGGAAAAAGCATTTCTCCTGGAAAAAAATGGTGAGGTACGAGAAGCTGCCGATATAGCGCTGGAAATTCTTAAAGTTGACAAAAACAATAAAAGGGCCCGAGAATTTTATAAACAAGACAGTTATGAATGTCTTGCGTCAGACGACACGACTCATACGATTGATTAGCAGCGTATATTTTTTTTCTCTCCCGCGAACCGCAACCTTTTTATACAAACAATCGACAATAAAACAAGAAAGGGGCTGCAGTCCACTTTTTGCCCACCCGTTAGTCGAGGCATCTAGCACGCACTCCCCTTTCAACACTACTTCATAATGCACTTCATAACCACCCGTAAAAAAGTGATTGATATAAGCATACCACATGCCTTAATCAAGTGCAATTTATTTTCAATAAAAATTATAAAAAGGCGTTCCCTCGTGGGGAACGCCTTTCAATTTATATTCTATTCAAATCCATTCGTTTTTTATACTTGTTTCATTAAACCTCTTATCCCCGCTTCCGCTGCCTGTTCCCTGACCATTTCCCTGTCCCCTGAAAAGACATCTCTAAAAACGGTTGTCTTCCCACCACTATAAATCCCTATATACACGAGGCCGACCGGCTTCTCTTTCGTGCCGCCATCCGGGCCGGCAATACCGGAAACCGCAATCGAACATTCGGTGCCGAATCTCTGAGCAACACTCTGCGCCATTGCGGCTACGGTTTGTTCACTTACTGCGCCATGTTTCTGTATAGTGTCTTCCGGGACATTTAGATGTGATATCTTTATCGTATTATTATACGCGATAACCCCGCCTCGAAACCACATGGAAGCTCCGGGAACCGCAGTTAACACCGCACCAATCATCCCGCCGGTACAGGATTCAGCGGTTGAAACGGTGCGGCCTTTCTTAAGAAGGGCCTTGCCGAGGAGAATCGCGGCGTCTTTACAACTGGGCTTTAATGACATGGTATACCCATATAATTACAAACAAAGATACATTGGCAAAAACTCCCGCAGCAACATCATCCATGGTTACTCCCAAACCGTCATCAAGTTCTTCAAATTTATGCACGGGAAACGGTTTCACAATATCATAAAACCGAAAGAGAAAGAAACCAAGTATGAGTACGCGCCAGGATAACGGGTGGAGAAAAAAAGTGATCAGTTGCCCAGCGCATTCGTCAATAATAATCCGTCCCGAGTCTTCTGAACCGTATATTTCCCTGGAATCACCGGAAAGAAAAATTGTGAGCGCACAAAACAGCAGATAACACAGCCAGAAAGTAACCGCATACTGCGGGGTAAAATAGCAGGCAACATCATCATGAAAATACCACAGAAGGCAGATAACCGCGAAAGAACCTACGGTTCCCGGCATAAGCGGGGCATAGCCAAGAAAAAACAGTGATCCGCCTATTTTCCTGATCCATTGTAGAATCGTTCTTCTCATTCTGTCTCCTCACTCCCGGTATGATACCGTATTGAGACTCGTTCATTAAGCGCCTGGTTTAATGTTAACTGATCGACATACTCCAGTTCCGTCCCGACCGGAAGCCCCCGGGCAAAACGGGTAATCCGAACACCGCTATCGGCAAACTGACGAGAAATATAGAGTGACGTTGTCTCTGCATCTGCACTGCCACCCAATCCTATAATGAGCTCTTCCGGCTTTTCTGTGTTAATACGCGTCTGTAATTCACTGATACGTAATTTGTCGGAGGTAATACCGTTAATCGGTGAAAGAACGCCGCCCAGGACATGATACAATCCCCGATACCGCCCCGATTTTTCAATAGTAAAAACATCGAGCGGTTTCTCCACCACACAGATCACGGAACGGTTCCGCGACATAGATGTACATATCGAGCACACCTCAGACTCACTGTAATTAAAACACTCTCTGCAGATTACCGTATGCTCTTTAAGCTCCCGAATACATCGGGCAAGATAACCGACCTCTTCATCGCTCTGCTCAAGCAGGAACAACGCAAGTCGCCATGCGCTTTTCTTTCCGATAGTCGGCAGCTTGCTCAGCGCATCAACAAGATTTTCAAGCGGGGTAATCATATTACATCAGGCCGGGAATATTCATACCTGCAGTAAGATTACCCATTGTGCTGCTCGACAACTCCTTCACCTTTTCCTGAGCATTCTGAAATGCGGCCACAATGAGATCTTCAAGCATCTCAACATCATCCGGATCAACGACCTCGGCATTAAGAGAGACGGACTGGATATTCTGTGCGCCATTAAGGGTAATCTTGACCATACCACCGCCAGCAGTTCCTTCAACAATCTCTTTGTTCAGGTCTTCCTGCGCCTTCATAAACTGGGCCTGCATTTTCTGGGCCTGCTTAAGCATTTTATTAACGTTTTTTGCCATACAACCTTCCTTGTTACAAGACTTTACCGTCAAATATTTTTATCACACTTTGAATAATCGGTTCATCTACAATATCATCCTCTAGTGATGGCGGTATATGCACCTTTTCATCAATTGCTTTTTTTG
>JAUVGS010000207.1 GCA_030593665.1 Chitinivibrionales bacterium
TGATATCAGAAATCTGCAATCAGAATTCAGGGCTGAAAGCGGTGATCAGTAATCCCCTCCCGACTTCCCCTCTAAAATCCCCATAAAATCCTTTCATATTCTTTACAATAATACACAAAAAAATAATGGCTTTTTACTATAATATTAGTAGTAAAAATGCGTGGGAAAATATATTTTTTATATACGGTGAAATAATGGTGAAAACGGGCTAAGTCGGGCGTTTTTTATGGATTTCCAGGATTAATAACCGTTAAGAAATCAGAAAGACACCTATCCGGGAAATTGAACAAATTAAATTTACAAAATAATAATGTCCACCTCCTGATTTTATATCTTTGAAAGGGCAGAGTAAAGTAATGGGAAAAGGTCAATATACAGCCGGTAATATCAAAACACTTAAGGGGCTTGAGGCGGTAAGAAAACGACCGGCTATGTATATCGGGAGTACCGGATCATCCGGGCTGCACCATCTTGTCTATGAAGTTGTTGATAACTCGATAGATGAGGCGCTTGCCGGGTATTGTGATACCATTGAAATTATTATTCACAAAGATAATTCAATTACTGTTCTTGATAACGGCAGGGGCATTCCGGTCGATTTTCATGAGGAAGAGCAGATGTCTGCGCTTCAGCTCGTGCTGACAACGCTCCACTCCGGCGGTAAGTTTGATAACGCCAGTTATAAAGTTTCCGGAGGTCTTCATGGGGTCGGGGTGTCGTGTGTGAATGCTTTATCAACCCATTTGCGGGCAGAGGTTTATCGCGATGGCAAGATACACTGCATGGAGTTTAAGCGGGGGCTGCCGCTCGGTGAATTGGAAGTTATCGGTACGACAGACAAACGGGGGACCTCTATTACTTTCCTTCCTGACGATACCGTCTTTGAATCCATAGAATACAGCTTTGATATTCTTTCGAAGCGTTTGCGGGAATTAGCTTTTCTTAATAAAGGTGTGCATATAAAAATTGATGACGAACGGGATGAAACAAAGAAACATGATTTCTGTTATCCGGGAGGACTGGTCTCGTTTATAAAGTACCTTGATGAAAACAAAACACCGCTGCATAATGAGCCGGTCTATTTTCAGCATGCGGGTGATGAAATGGAGATTGAGATCGCTTTTCAATATAATGAAACCTATCAGGAGAATATTTTTTCCTTTGCAAATAATATTAATACCATTGATGGCGGGACCCACCTTTCAGGATTCAAGAAGGGATTAACACGGACAATAAATGCCTATATTAGTAATAACAACCTACTCAAGAACAATAAGATTGAAATGCGGGGTGAGGATCTCCGCGAGGGGCTTACCGCAGTTGTCAGTGTAAAACTCTCGAATCCCCAGTTTGAAGGGCAGACAAAGAATAAGCTGGGCAATTCAAATGTGAGCGGCATTGTTGAATCGTATGTCAATGAGCATCTTAGTGTATTCCTTGAAGAAAATCCTTCGACAGCAAAAAAAATTGTTGAAAAGTGCATCAACTCGGCAATTGCCCGCGAAGCTGCCCGTAACGCGCGTCAACTGGCACGGCGGAAGAGTATTATGGATGGCGGCGGTCTGCCGGGAAAGCTTGCGGATTGTTCCGAGAAAGACCCCAAAAAGTGTGAAGTGTTTCTTGTTGAGGGTGACAGTGCAGGGGGCAGTGCAAAAATGGGGCGTGACCGGACCTTCCAGGCGATACTGCCACTTAAAGGCAAGATCCTTAATGTAGAAAAGGCCAGAATTGATAAAGTTATCGCGCATGAAGAGATTCAGACTATGGTTCAGGCTTTTGGCACGGGTTTGGGCAACCTGGATGATGAAGGATTTGATATCGGCAAACTCAGGTATGATAAGATCATTATCATGACTGATGCTGATGTTGACGGGTCACATATACGTACCCTGCTGCTGACATTTTTATTCAGGCATATGCCGGGACTGGTTGAAAACGGGCATGTGTACATTGCTCAACCACCGCTTTATAAAGTGAAATCGGGTAAAGAAGAACGGTACTGTTTTTCGGAACAGGAAAAGGATAACCAGGTGGGAGAATGGAAAGAAAGGAAGAATATTACGGTGCAGCGTTTTAAAGGGCTTGGTGAAATGAATCCGGACCAGCTTGCTGATACCACTATGGACCCGGCGAAACGATTATTATTGAAAGTGAAGCTTGATGATGTTGTAGAAGCTGATAGGATTTTTACCATGCTCATGGGTGAAGAGGTCCTTCCCCGGAGAAAGTTTATTGAAGAAAACGCATCTAAGGTGCAGAATCTGGATATTTGATTTAGCGCATGGATAGAAAACTACGAATACTTCTCACCAATGATGATGGCTTTTCTGCTCCGGGTATCCACCATATCTATACAGCCCTGAAAGACGATTTTGAGGTAACGGTAGTTGCACCGGAAGAAGAAAAGAGCGGCATTGGGCATGCATTTACCTATCATAAACCGCTTACATTTCATGAACATAGTTTCCAGGATGTTACCGGTTATAAAGTAGCAGGGACACCTGCCGATTGTGTAAAATTTGCTTTGAGTCACCTGTTAGCAGAGAGGCCTGATATTATCGTTTCGGGAATAAATAATGGCACCAATGCCGGTATTGCAGGATATTATTCAGGAACTGTTGCTGCGGCACGTGAAGGGGCGTTCTGGAAGATTACCGGTATTGCCTTTTCTCTAGGAGAGAAAACGCCTGAATATATGGCTGAGTATGCTCTCGTTGCAAAGACGATACTTCAGAAAATAGCTGCAGAAAAGACACTACAAAGGAATGGGAACAAGATTTATTATAATGTGAATTTTCCATCCTGCGCCCACGGGGAATGTGCCGGTATTAAGGTTACCAGACAGAGTCTCTCTTTCTGGGATGACCGGTATACCCCGGTAACAAATGAAAAAGGTACTGTAGAGTACTGGTTAAATGGCGTGCGAAAGGATGTAGAAGCCCGCAATGAGTATGATGCCCGTGCTATAGAGAACAATTTCATCACCATTACACCTTTACATATTGACGCAACAGCATCTGACGGATTGGCATCATTGGCCTATCTTGAAGACATTCTGTAGCCGTTCACGGCTTGAAATTGGGAAAAATATGAAACGTGTGTATGGATTGTATGAATACCAAATTTTCAATTTCAAGTTTCCACTACGAAGTAGCTATTGGTACGCTTGCTTAAAGGCCTGACCAATAAATTTCAGCGTTCTGTGAACGTTTACGGTGTATAAGGAGTTTACATGAGTAACTCAGTAGATATAAAGAACTATGTTTTCATCGAAGATGAGATGAAGAAATCATATCTGGATTATTCCATGAGTATGATTACTGCTCGTGCCCTGCCGGACGTGCGGGACGGTTTAAAGCCGGTGCATCGGCGGGTCCTGTTTGGTATGAGTGAACTTGGTCTTGTCCATAATAAACAGCCTAAAAAATGTGCGCGAGTTGTCGGGGATGTAATCGGTAAATACCACCCGCATGGTGATGTTGCCGTATATGATACGCTCGTACGAATGGCTCAGGAATTCTCGCTTCGGTATTGTATGGTCAACGGTCAGGGTAACTTTGGCTCAATTGACGGCGATCCGCCTGCGGCTATGCGGTATACAGAATGTCGTATGACCCGTCTTGCAGAGGAGATGTTGACCGATCTGGATAGAGACACGGTCGATTTTGTATCGAACTATGATGATTCGATGAAGGAGCCATCAGTGCTCCCGGCCAAGATTCCCTTTCTTCTGCTTAACGGAAGTACCGGTATTGCGGTGGGTATGGCGACGAATATGGCACCGCACAATCTCTCCGAGGTTATTGACGCGGTTGTAACCGTTATTGATGATCCTGAAATTACCCTGGATAAATTAATTAAAATTATTCCCGGTCCGGATTTTCCCACAGGCGGGATTATTTATGGTATGGGTGGAATATGGCAGGCATATAAGACCGGTAAAGGAAAGGTAAAATTACGGGGACGGGCGGAGATGGAGAAGGGACACCAGGATAGGGAGCAGATTATAATAACAGAGATACCCTATATGGTAAATAAAACGAATCTTCTTGAAAAGATGGCCGACCTTGTCCGCCATAAGGCCATTGAGGGCATATCGTTTATTCGTGATGAGTCTGACAGGAGAGGTATGCGTATCGTTGTCGGGATTAAAAAGGATGGCTTTGCTGATGTTGTCCTGAATAAATTGTACAAATACACCCAGTTGCAGACAACATTCGGTATAAATAATCTAGCTCTCGTTAACATGCAGCCGCGGCTTCTTTCTCTTAAGGATATTATACAACATTTTATAGATCATCGTCATACGGTTGTTGAAAGACGATTACGGTATGAGCTGAAAAAAGCGCAGGAGCGTGCCCATGTTCTTGAGGGATTGCGCATAGCAATTGATAATATCGATGAGATAATAGAGCTTATTAAAACATCGACGTCTCCTGATGAAGCGAAGAGCAGGTTGCAGGAGAAGTTTAATCTCTCTGAAATACAGAGCAAAGCAATTCTGGAGATGCGTTTGCAGCGGTTAACCGGTCTGGAGCGGGAGAAGATTGAAGAGGAGTATGCTGCATTGGTAAAACGAATCGAGGAGTTAAAGGAGATTCTCGAAAACCGTGAGAAACGGATGGCCATTATTAAAGAAGAACTCCTTGAAATAAAGAAGAAATTTAAGGATGTCCGCAGAACGGAGATTGTTGAGGATGAGGGTGATATTGATATCGATATCGAGGATATGATCGCGAATGAGGATATGGTGATTACTATGACCCATGAGGGTTATATAAAGCGTTGTTCGGTTAATACCTATCGATCTCAAGGCCG
>JAUVGS010000526.1 GCA_030593665.1 Chitinivibrionales bacterium
CAGCAAACGGTTGATTGTATTTTCTCCTGCCTTCCCCATGCAGTCTCTGCTGAGTTGTGTATTCCTTTTATTGAAAAAGGTATCCGTGTTATTGACCTGAGTGCCGACTTCAGGATTAAAGATCCTTCTGTCTATAAAAAATGGTATGACCATGACCACCCGAGACCTGAATTGTTGAAAGATGCTGTTTTTGGTTTGCCGGAACACTACCGTGAACAGATTAAATCTGCTCAGATTGTTGCGAATCCGGGATGTTACCCGACCAGTATTCTACTGCCCCTGATGCCGTTACTGAAATCGTCAGATGTGGCAATTAGCTCTATAATTGTGGATTCAAAATCGGGAGTCAGCGGTGCCGGGCGTTCGCTCAAGCTCACCTCTCACTTTGTTGAAGCGCATGATAATTTTTCCGTTTATTCTATCGGTCGGACGCATCGCCATATCTCTGAAATTGATCAGGAGCTCTCTCTGGCAGCCGGGAAGGAAATACAGATAACCTTTTCCCCCCATCTCGTTCCCATAAATCGGGGTATTCTGTCAACCATATACCTCCTTACTGATACGACGGCTGAGGAATGCCGTTCGGTTGTTGAGAATTATTATAAAGACGAGCCCTTTGTAAGAGTCCGGTCGGCTGATGACCTTCCACAGGTGCGGTACGTTGCTCATACCAATTACTGCGACATTGCCTTTACCGGCGACAATAACAACCACCCGGTTATTGCAGTCTCAACCATCGACAACCTGGTTAAAGGAGCCTCGGGGCAGGCGGTGCAGAATATGAATATTATGTTCGGATTTGAGGAGACAATAGGATTGGTATAAACGGCATTTCAGATTTTGAATTTTAGATTTTGGAGTGTCGAGTCCCTCTGTTAAAGTACATGCCACTGGCATGTTACCTTCCTTCTTATCCCCGGCTTTTCCCCTTTTTTTCATGGACGAGGCAGGAAATAATACTATTTTATAGCAACTTATCTTGTAAAGGATACTTGTATGGCTATCATATGTATAAAAATCGGTGGCTCGACTATTGACTCAGACGGTTTGTTACATGAACTGGGAGCGAGCCTTAAAAACCTTGTTGCGCTGGGCCACCTGCCGGTGATAGTCCATGGCGGCGGTAAAGATATCGCACGGAACCTGAAAAAATTAAAAAAGGAATTTACTTTTGTTGAAGGACATCGGGTTACTGATGACGAAACCATGAAAACGGTCCAGATGGTACTTTCCGGTGATGTCAACAAGCGTATTGTAAATGCACTTCTCTCCTGTGGCGTTTCAGCATTCGGTATGAGCGGTGTTGATGGCGGTCTCTTTACCGCGGACAAGCTGATTATTAATGAGCTGGATATCGGTTTCGTCGGAAAAATCACCGGTGTTAACAAACAGATTATTGAGCTGTTTCACACGGCGAACATGGTGCCGGTAGTCTCGCCGGTATCCCGTACCTCCTCCGGTGAGATATACAATGTCAATGCCGACCTTGCTGCAAGCGAACTGGCTGTTGCCCTGAAAGCCGACCACCTTATTTACATCTCTGATGTCTCAGGCGTACTTATGAATAACGAGGTGCAGCATGAGATCAGAAACGCTGAAATTGAAGAACTTATTTCCGGAGAGTATATAACCGGCGGTATGGTTCCAAAAGTACGATCTGCAAGGGAAGCAATATACCAGGGTGTTTACAAGGTACATATCTGCAGTTGGTATGGGCCGCAAACATTAACAAATGAAGTGTCTATAGAAACATCGCAGGGGACGGTTATTTATTAGTGTCCGGGTTCAGGGGTTCAGGGTTCGTGTTTTGCATTTTTAATTTTGCATTTTGCCGGGTTCTGGGACTGCCGACCGTATTATAAAAAATGACAGTAAAATTCCAGGCAATAGAAAAAAGAGTACGAAATGAGTAAACCACAAAACTACGATCAATATTTTGTGCCTACCTATGCAAAAAGCGGCGCTCCCATGGTACGCGGTAAAGGCATGTATATCTATG
>JAUVGS010000219.1 GCA_030593665.1 Chitinivibrionales bacterium
ATCAACTTGCGGTATCACGATCGCTGCTTGATCAATTACAAACCCGGCTTCTGCTCGGCGGCATTTCCAAACGCGTTCTTCTCCGTCAACAAGTTGTTGTCAATACAGATTCATCAGCGGTTTCCGCACGAAAGCTTGAATGGATTCAAGCACAGCATACTCTTAATATCGTCATGGGCCGTCCACCCGATAATTATATCTCCATTATATCAGACACTTCCGTTGTACCAACCGAACACGATGCAGCTTACTGGTATGATCGCTCAAAAAAGCACAATGCCGGTCTTCGTATAACTGAAATCAGGCAACATATAGCAGTCTCCGAATATGGCATTGCCCGGTCCGCTTTCTGGCCGATAGTAGCTGCTAATGGATCATACACCCGCAGTTTTGGAGACAGCGAACAGGAAAGAACCTCTGTTGGACTTACCCTTACCTGGCCCATATTCAACAGCTTTAAAACACTGACAACCGTACAAAATGCAGCCCTCGATAAAAACAGCGCACAATTGTCTCTTGAAAAAGAACGTAAAGAGCTTGAAGCATTAATCTATGCTTCATGGGAACGCCATCAAAATGCCTATAATCAAATCAATTTTGAGCGCGAGGCTGTCCAGGTAGCTCAGCAGTCTCTGGAAATAAGCCGGGAACAATATGCTCTGGGCGGTATCTCAGATGTTCAGCTACGTGAATCACAGTTAGCACTCACTCAATCCCAGGTTCGATTACTAAGTGCAATATTTCAATACAAGGTAACCAAAACCCAGCTTGAACAACTTGCAGGCACTCTCCGTATTAACTAACGCGGGATAAACCCGCAAGTAAGTTCCTTATCAGATTTCTTTCTAACCGAAGAAAGCATTCGGAATAAAGTATTGTAACAAATAAATTTGTAACCAATACCTAAAAAACAAGAAAGCAATCTTTAAGGTACTAACAACCCGTAGTGGAAGTATGCTAAAGCAGAAATGAACACTTTCAACTTCAGTTGTTAGTGTGAATTCTGCTCGAAGAGTACAACTCGAAATGGAAATAGCTCTGCACAATTCGTATTGCTCGTTTGAACTTCCAATTATTCGTTTTTCCAGGGGTATTCATTTACGGGTAGATGTACAAAACAACCTATTTATTTTATACCCTCGAAAGAACCTTTCGGAAAATCCTATAGACAACTCTCTCTCACTCAATGTAGAATTACATATAATCATTCGTCAGTTTCATAAATAAAAATTTTAATAATTATGACTACCACTCAACAAAAATCAAAAAAAACCAAGTCATACACGCCGCTTATTCTCATTTTTTCCTCACGCGAGCGTATCCGTGATATTCTCACCGTTGGCTTATTACAGTGCCACTACCGGATAACCCAGGCGAACAACTCCAATATTGCCAGTTTAAAGGCCAGCCAGTTGGTCCCTGACCTGGTTATTGCAGATATAACGGCAAATAATACCAAAGATATTCTCATGGTAAACCGGCTGCAGCATTCCGACCGCACAAAAAACACCCCGCTTCTCGCAGTAGTACCGCGTGCTTTAAAAGAAAAACTCGAACAATTATTAAATGCAAAAGCTGACATGGAAGGTACCGGAGGTAATACCCGGTTCTACCTTATTGAATACCCTTTTAATTTTACCGATCTCCTTAAAAAAATCAGCAATATTCTCAGTCGTTTCGGGAAGCCGTTACCGGAAAAAAAGAGCCTCAGTGAAAGTGACCAGAAAAGTATTCAGACGGGAAAACGGCTCTTTGATCCTAATATTAAAACAAGTATAAAACTGCAGGAAATTACCGCTATCCTGCAAAAACAGTGGGTGTTTCCCTATACCGTGATTAAAGCGCTCGATATTATTGGTGCGGATACCAGTTGCTGTAATGAACTTGCCAAATGTATTAAATCCGACCTCTCTGCATCGGCGGCTATTTTAAAAGTGGCAAATACCGTCCATTACGCCAAACGTCAACAGAGGATTACCGATATCAAAGAAGCTGTGGTGCGGCTTGGTTTTCACCAGACACGCAACCTGCTCTCCTGTTTCTCCATGATAGACCTCTCATCAGAGACCTATGGCGAATCAGGCTTTACCCGGCTCGAATTCTGGCTGCACTCTCTTGCGGTTGCAACTATCGCTGAAAAATTATGTGAGGACAGTGAATTCAGGCGTCCGGAGCTGGCATTTGTCGCCGGTCTGATTCATGACCTTGGGAAAGTCCCCCTCGATAATAATTTCAAGAATGTATTTCCCAAACTCCTTGAAACAACTACTTCACGTATTGAAATGTTTTACATAACGGAAAAATATCTGATGGGTTTCAATCATTCGGAGTTCGGCCATTTTCTGACTAATCAATGGAACTTCCCGTCATCCATTTCACTCGCTATTCTTAACCACCATAATCCGGATAAGATTCTGGAGACAACCCCGGTAGTAGATCGGATCCTGCATGAATCGGTTTTTATTGCGAACCAAATCGCAAAGGCAATGAACCTGGGACATAGTTGTGATGAGATTCTTCGGGAAATACCACCCCTCATGCTGCGTGATTTTAATATCCCGAAAGGACCTGCCAATAGCTTTATCACCACTATTATACGAAGTCTCAATCAAATGGCACAGTATCTGAACATTGGCATTAAAAAGTTGACACTCGCACAACCCGCCCAAAATGAACCCGAGGGAGACATCCTCTTTGTACACGGCAACCACCCGGAATTTCATCCTCTGGTACTTGCATTACGGCACAACGGGTACAATGTTCATATTGCAAAACAAATCCCGACCGACCTTGACCGGACAATCCGTGTTATTATCTCAATGCCCGAGCAGAGCATGCCGCTTGATATTGTCCTTTACGACGATGAGCCAGGCAAGTCAACGAATAAAACACCTTTGAAAATATTCATTATGGATGTTGATCCTGCGAATTCTCCGGTTAAAGGTTTTACAGACAGCAACATGATCTTTATTAACCAGGATCATCTTGATATGCGATTTGTTTTACATATCCTCGACAAGTTTTTCGGTAAGGTTATTGTTCCTCAACAGAAGGATGTTGAGTCGGGGTTATAAGGTATGGATTGTTTTTATATCGCAACAGGGGCACAAAATTTTGTGCCCCTACAGTTATTATATACCATAAAAATTATACACACACAAAAAAACTATACAAACCCCAAAACCGTTTCTTCCGGTTTGTCAGAAGTCAGGGTTTTCGTAATTACAACCCTCCTTACTTTACCACTACTTTCCTGCTGAACGAATGACCCTCCACAGCACAATACCGCCCAAAATAAATTCCCGGAGCATAACGAGCCCTGTTCCATGACATACTGTGCGTTCCCGCAGATAAAACCCCGTTCACCAGGATCTCTATCCTGCGGCCGCAAAGGTTGTATACCGAACAGGTGATATGGCCGTTGTGATTAACGCGCAGTAAAATTGATTGTGAATTGATACGTATCTGCGAATTCTTTAGTTGCTTTTGAACTACATCTTCTTCAACCTCTACCGGACAATGTTTCCAGAAAAAATCATCATAATCTGTAACTCCCCATTCTGTTTTCTGCTCTTCTGTAAAAATAAGACTGTCGTTAAAACATAAATGTACATCATCAAGAGTATATGGTATTAAAGAGTTGGGAACATGTTTCAGTTTGTTGTACTCAAGATTGATTGCGTGAAATGCCGGCATATTCCCTATGTTTTCAGGAACATAAGAAATTAGATTATTATCCGCCCATATCTTATTCAATGCGTCCATTTCACAGATTTCATCAGGAATACGAGTTATTTTATTGTGCTGAAATTGAATGAAATACAATTTTTTACAGTTTCCGATTTCCGGAGGGATAGCGGTTATTTCATTGTGATCAATACTCAGAATTTTTATTGAATCCAGATTTCCTATTTCCGAAGGGATAGAGGTTAATTTGTTGTTATATAAACGCAATACAGATATTAATGCTAAATTTCCTATCTCCGATGGGATAGATGCTAAATTTGTGTTGTATATTGTAAGTCCCATTAATTTATCTAGCTGTTTAATTGATGCTGGAAGCACATGAAATAATGGCCATTTTGTGAATAAAATATTAACGACCCTTCCCGTACTATCTTTTCCGGCTACCACACTGTCAACCATCACAGTATACAGCCCATTAGTATCAAGAATCTGCCGGACAACCAAAGAATCATCTTGCCATGTCTGGGAAAAGGTTGGATGTGTTAAAAACGCTATTAATAGTACTAAGAGATACTTATTTAAATTCATAGTAATTCCTTCCTTTCAACAAAATACATAAACAGGAGCAGACTGTATACTATCTGCTCCTGTTTTTGTATAGTTACGCTAAAAATACGCAGCAGTGTGCATTTAGTCTGAAGAATTGAATGCACTACAAAATTTCAAACTAATACGAAAACGCTTTCAGGGTACCCGCGCCAAACAGAATAAAATTGTCCATGGGATCGTTAAAATCCCTGTTCACGTAATTAAGATATGCTTTCCCGAAACTGTGTCCAAATCCCAGTGTGTCAGTATACATTGTATAATCATTATCATCACTATTGTTATACGAATTTCCTATCATAATCAACCCCGCATGACCCATGCCA
>JAUVGS010000352.1 GCA_030593665.1 Chitinivibrionales bacterium
AATTAGAGATTCTTGGAAATTTACACAGTGCCCTTCAGGGTATTTCTTAGTATCTCTTATGCCCTTCAGGGTAAAAAAAACGAAAATGATTTCTAAGGTACTAATTTGCCGGCATGCAATCCTCCCGCCAGAGGCATTCTGCCAGCCCGCAGACCGGTGCGATTTTCGATTGATAACAGGAGGTGTTACCTTCATGCATCTGTATTTCATGAATAAGGTCACGCTTCTTCTTTTTCCCGGGTTTTACACCAACTTCTTTGGCCTTTTCTTTAACCGCTGTCATTTTCATACTCAGGGTCCTTTCAAAGAGAAATGGATATATCTGAAAACAGTATTATTTTGTGAAGGAAAATGTACTATTCTTCTGGAGAAATGTCAATAGTTAAATTAGAAGGTTTTTATCACTGGCAGCAGGAACTGCTGGTCAATCAACAGAGAGGTCTTTAAGGTAGTGCCGGATCTTCACGACATCACGGAACAGGGGCTCTTCCCACTGGAGCAGGAATTTTTCCAGATCGACATTGTAGACTTCCCATGCCCCTTCAGCAATCTCTGCTTCGAGCTGCCCGGCTGACCAGCCTGAATAACCGAGAAACAGGCGGGTTTTTAAAGATTCTTCGGAAAGAATAGTTTCCAGCGATTCCCATTCGCCGCCAAGATATACATTGGGCGCGATCTTGTAGGCATGTTCTGCGGCTGTCTCCGCGATCTGAATTATATGCAGGGTTTCCTGCTGTACCGGCCCGCCTATGTATATATTTCTCTGCATACCTTTTAAGACACTATCAACATTAAATACCTCTGAGAGCGGCATGTGCGAGGGCCGGTTACATACAAGGCCGAAAGCACCATCTTTGTTATGTATACAAATAAGAACAACGGTTATCCGGAAGTTTGGATCCATAAGGTCCTCATGAGATAACAGGATACATCCATCCTTTAACCGGTTTATATAGCCCAGTGTTGAATCGTCATAACGTTTACTCGGGATGGGAGATACCATTTAACAACATCCTATAGGTGAATTATCACAAGGTTCTTATCATTGCCTTGAAAGTATATAGTGTCTGTCCGAAAACGTCATTTCCCCCTTGCGGAGGATTACACCGCGCATGCTTTTAGCGGACGAAGTGCGCCAAAGGTGTGAATCCATGCCTTAAAACATCAAAAAAAGATAGATTCCGGCCGAAAAGAATACCGGAATGACGGCAAACAGATACTTTCCGGACAGGCACTATATACTACCAAAACTTTTGAAGAAAATACTTCATTACCTCTGTAAATAGATTAACATATTTTTCGTTAATTAAACTTTTCCACTGAAAGAATAGTATACTGTTCGACTTACTATATGGTTGATTTTAACGGCTCTTTTAGCTAAACATGATATCTGTTGCATGATAATCTGCTTTAATTTTAAACGGTAATATGATATAATAAATTTTAAGAAGCTTTTTTTTCATATAACATTTTTCACGGAGACTATACAAACACGAATGAAAATACACTTCTGCGGGGCAATACAGACAGTTACCGGTTCTCAGTTTGTCGTATCAGTTAACGGCACCTCAATCCTCCTTGACTGCGGCATGTTTCAGGGGCGCCGGCAGGAAACGTACGACAAAAATAAAAACTTCCTTTTTGATCCGGCATCCCTAAACACCCTCATCCTTTCCCATGCGCACATGGACCACAGCGGCAACATTCCGAACCTGGTCAGCAAAGGATTCAATCAGTCGATTTATGCCACGGTGCCGACAGTGGAACTCTGTAAAATCATGCTAAAGGATTCTGCGTATTTACAGCAGAGAGATGTTGAATGGGTTAATAAGATCAAAACACGAAAAGGGGAGCCTCCTATTGAACCGTTATACACGATTGAAGAGGTACAGGCCTCTCTTGATAAGTTTGTCGGTATCGAATATGACAAAATATTTACAATTGCTTCGGGCGTTAACACGACCCTAAGAGACGCCGGGCATATACTTGGTTCAGCCAGCATCCTGCTGGAAATAGAAGAAAACAACAAACGGATACGGCTGGGGTATACGGGTGATATCGGTCGGCAGCACATACCTATTATGCACGATCCGAACCAGTTGCGGGACCTTGATGTTCTTATAATGGAATGTACGTACGGCAACCGGCTTCATTCGCCATACAGTGATGTCGAGGATCATCTGGCGCAGCTTATTATAGATACGGCAAAATCGGGCGGTAAAATTATCATCCCTTCGTTTACTGTCGGACGGACTCAGTTGATCGTGTATATCCTGCATAAACTTTTCAACGAAAACAGGATCCCCGACATGCCTACTTTCGTGGACAGTCCAATGGCCTGCCACGCAACCGAGGTGTTCCGCACACACCTTGACGAATTAGACAGGGAAACTGAACGCATTTTTTTAGAGGACAATGAAGACCCATTCGGGTTTAAGCGTCTTAAATATGTTGAGACGGTTGAAGAATCCAAAAGTCTGAACAGTCTGGCCTATCCGCACATTATTATCTCTGCGTCAGGCATGGCAGAGGGCGGCCGCGTCCTGCACCACCTCAGAAATTCTATTGAAAACCACAGAAATCTCGTTCTCTTTGTCGGTTATGCCGCGAAGGAGACCCTTGCACGAAAGATCATGGATGGTGAAAAAAAAGTGCGTATTTTCAGCGAAGAGTACACGGTGAAATGTAACGTGGAGACTATTGATGCATTCAGTGCCCATGCGGATCGCCATGAACTCCTTAAATATGTGGACACCAACAGCCCGACGAAATTGAAAGATATCTTTCTGGTGCATGGAGAACTTGACCAGTTGGAATCGTTCCGTAATGCGCTACGCAGTAAGGGCTATCAAAAGGTGCATATTCCATCGCTGGGGGATACGTTTACCCTGTAGTTATCCCTGAATGAGATTGGTTTTTGCCCGGAATATCGCACGAGATCCGGTTCCCCCATTTTGAACCATCATAAAACACCCCGCCAATAACCTGCAAAACAGCAATACCGCTTGATCCTTCCCAGAGTAGAGAGAGTATATAGATATAGAGAGGGGCCCACGGGATAAACGAGGAATCGGTGAACGATTACACATTATTTTACATCCATGTATTTTACGGGTAACAAGCGATGCCCAATCATGTCCACTGCGGCCCCACACTGCTCAAGTGCAATATACCCGAGAAGTGGTTCGTATTCCCCGTTATTCGGTTCCATATCTAAGAATAAAATCTCATTATAGATTGCCCTGAATCCTTCGACCTTTAACTTTACCGGACCGCAGACTATTCCTTTTACAACCTCTTGAGTAGC
>JAUVGS010000174.1 GCA_030593665.1 Chitinivibrionales bacterium
ACTGCCTGATAAGAAGGAGGTGATTGTACCCAGTGAAAAAACACCAGAGAATCGCTGACCGGCCCTGTCGCGGTGAGTACATCTTTTAGCTTTACCGGAAACTTGAATGGAAGTGCGATGTCTGTCCATGCATTCGGTTGCAATGTTATCTGAGAAGGTCCGCGCAATGAGGTTGTTACTCCGGCACCAAAATTGATTGTGTTGTACTCCGCTGATTTTAGCCATACAATTCTCCCGGGAATCAGGCTGAAATCATTTTCCAGCGCAGCCGAATATTCGACGAGTGTATCCTTTGCACCGCCACCGGGATCGTACCAGCGTATCACCCGAAACTTCGTTTTATCATACTCCCATATCCCTTGTGTATTGTTGAAAGCGCTCAACACCGTTTTTAAACCGGGGTCGGTTAATGTGGCTGTTGCGCGAAGAGGCGCCCAGGTCTTGGCCGCAGCACAGAAAGAATCAATGTTTGAAGTCTTTACACGGCGGGAAATGCTTGTCGTATCCGTATGAATGCCGTCTGAAGTAATAACTATCGCCCGAACACCATAATTCTCGCCGCCGCTGGTGATATACATCGTCTCACTAATCGTATCCAGATAAGAATCAGTACCTCCGTCAAATTGGAATTTATATGCATCATTTCCCATGCCATACTTACAACACCATTCAACATTGGCGATATTATCCTGCACTGAAAAGGAGACGGTCACGGCATCACCAAGGTTGAGAACAGTGCTCGTATCGCTCAATCCTTTAAAGGAAAGTGTTGGTGCGAGGGTATCAGCGAGTACCAGAAATGGCCAGGCCATATCCGCACCGGTTATCGTAGCCCAGACAACGCTATTTTCTACCTCAAAATTATCAAACACGTTAATCATGGTATTGATATCCTGGTAGAGGCCAATGTCACTTTCAGTTATCGTTGCACGGAGAGAATCAAAGTGTAAACCGATCTTAAAAGGCGGTACCTGCGGATTCGCACCGCTGAACTGAAAGGCGATTCCGCCGACTGTTGCGAATCCGACCGGCAACGGTATCGGACGAATATAATTACTTATAGTATCGGTTAAGTTAAACGGCGTCAGTGACTGGATAATTATCATTCCGTTCATCACCTGTATGGTATCCAGTTTAATTTTTGAAAGGTTAATTTCCTGCCAGGTAAATGTTGATGGCGTTTTAATTGAAGAGGAGGAGGCTGTTGTGGGCTTTGCCGCATCTCCAACACCACCGCTTATTTTCTTTTTACGCAGCCACATTCCGGCAAAATAAGTTGTATCAAATACAATATTTGATGCAAGCGGTATAGTACATATACCGGTGATGCCGGAAACCTCAACCCACTGTGTCGGCTGAGCAGTTATACCGATTACCGAATCCATGCTGCAGGAATATCCCCACTGAAGGATGGTTGTATCAGACGTTATACCACTCGTATCAATTGACCAGTTTATAGTTATCGCATTTGTCACGGTATCAAAAATAATTTTGGTAATAGTTATGGTATTAGAAACATCCAACGTTGTATCGGCCTTCAGGGTTTTTGCAGAATCGCTTGAATTGGCAGTAACACATGACCACATCTGATCCTTACATATCTGTAAACCGAAATAATAAACTGATTCCGGATTCAGATTTATCACGGTATCCTTCGTTTGAGACGGATCTACATATATCGCCTGATTTGCAGGAAGAGTAATATTAAAATCCAGAGGAATTGCTGCAGTATTCCACCAGATACGAATAGTGTCGGTACCCGCCTCTGGAACATCCCAGGAAAGAAATACCTGATCCGGAAGGTTTGTATTTGCTTTTAGTGTCCCGGTATATTCCGGGTGTGCCTGACCCGTTTGAAAGGAGGTTTTCTTTTTAGCACTCTCAACACTGTTTTTTCCCGTCACAGACCACTGGCAATAAACCGTAAAGGTCTCAAAAGGCGCATCGCCAACCTTTACCGGTATCGTTGTGCTGTCGCCCTTCGCTTTAAGCGCAGCAACGGAGAGTGTGACATCCCAGAACGTTGGAATCATACCGTCAAATTTGCTGCACTGCACAGTGACACTATCATCCCAGGTTGCATTAAGTGATGATATATTGGTTATCATCAGGGTCGCGGAGTCTGAACCGACAGTATATATACCGTTTACCGTCAGACCGTTTTCCGGGACAATCGTGTCAAGCATAAAGAGGCGGTTCGCCTCTGCAAAGGGCTCAAGAAGCATATCACCCGTGGGTGTATTATGCCAAAGAACAGAATAATTGAACCAGTAACTGGAGTCATGGGCTGTCTGCAACGCCGCGACATCAATAATATATTCAACCGGATTGGGTGCGGCAGTCTTGATTTGTGCAATTGAATAATAGTTGACTGTTGCTCCTGATGTACCGGAAGCGTAACCATTACTTTTATACATTACGCACACGGAGTCAGCCCAAGGCGCTGAACCGGAGGAGGTAGAGGGAAAGGTTGACAAATCAACATCGCTCCATAAACTAAGTTTTACCCGGCTCGTATTGTGAGGTTCTACCCGCTCGGCTTTCACTTTAAATGGGTTGTAATACATGCTTACAGTGATAGTGCTGGTTTTGCTGGTGGCCGTCCGGATAGTTTTTCCCAGAAAGGTATTGGATACTTTGCAGTAATAGGTATTGTTGTTATGCAATGCCGAATCTATCGGATTGATGGTAAAGCTGCTGCCGGTAGAACCATTTAGTATCGTACCATTTTCATACCATTGATAAGCGAATACTCCATCTCCGACAACCTGTATACTGAATGTCACAGAACCTCCTTCGCCAACAGTTGTTGTCGGTGACAGGTCAAGCGCTATTTCCACCGGTTGGACAACATGAATGCAAACAGTATCACTGTTTTTGCTTCCTGCCGTATTTGCTGCGGTAAAGTAGTAATACCCGCTGTCTGATTTTGCAGCACCGGTTAGAGTAACAATCGAATCCATATCAATAGGAGAACCCGGAGAGGATGCCGGATTTTTCTTATAGAACCATTGATATGTGGGGATTGGATTGCCCGTGGCTATTCCCGATATAGTAAATGTCTCTCCCAGAATAACAACCGTATCATCCTCAAATGCGGACGTGATTGTTGGAGCGACACTTGCGGCTTTTATAGTAAAGGCCGCATCGCTTTCATCTGTTATCGCAGGATAATCAATGCTGGTGAGCCGTATGGTATAATCCGTGCCTGGCGTTAAGGTATTTGGAATTGCCCATGAGTAAGGACTGGTATTGGCAATTGAAGCTGCTATGGTTGTATTAAACACGCCGCCCTTATAAAGCTCAACTTTAATATTTCCCGTTATACTGTGAGTCCAGGAGATATCAAATGTGGTGCCTATTTCCATTTGCTCCCCGCCGTTGGGAGAATTCACCTCGATAGATGTCGAATTGATGGTAAAAACGGCATTGCTTTCATCTTGTACAGAGGGAAAGTCAATGCTGGTAAGACGTATAGTATAATCCGTGCCGGCTGTTAGTGTATTTGAAATTGCCCACGAATAGGAGCCGGTATTGGTAACAGAAGCCGCAATCGTTGAATTAAACGCGCCCCCTTTAAGAAGTTCGATTTTAATATTCCCGGTGATATTATGGGTCCATGTAACAGTATGCGAGTTTGCCACTTTCCATTGCTCTCCACCATTGGGAGAATTTACCTCAATAAATTTACCAGCCTCTACCACAATAGTACCCACATACGGTACCCTGTTAAATTTTGTACCGGTTACATAAATAGTATCGTCTGCTACCACATCTATTGCGAATGCATTATTTCCTCCCGTAATAAATTTTGCATCCTGAATGCCCTTAGCCTTGTTGAACAGGCAGACACGCATACCACTTTCGCCTGAAACAATGACACTCTGAGTACCGTTGGAAACTGTATTTGGATGAGTTAGACTGAGTGTTGTCGGTTTATTCGTATAGTGCATGAGAGAGGGATCACCAAATAAAATCCAGGAAACAAAAGTATTCTGATCATTGCCATCATCAAGCATTTTCATTTCACCGTTATAAATAATACCGCCAACAGAAATATAGGTATCTTCCGTAAGATGTTTTACCATTTCCTGTAGTGCCTTCTGTGGTGGAACCCAGGCCTGGCTGATTGAGGAGGCCAGGCATATTATAGCTCCTCCCCCGGATTTATTCAACCATGCTTCGCCAAAACACGTTCCTCCATTAAACTCACCATTAGAACAGGCAACTGAAATGACAACAGGAAGTTTGTCACCATTACTTAAATCGTTCACATTGGTGTTGCTGAATCCCGTAGTACCCCATGCTGTCTTAGCCCCGTGTCCCATGTAATTCACCCAGGTGCGGCCGTCATTCAGGCCACTGGTCACCGCGGAAC
This sequence comes from Chitinivibrionales bacterium, assembly GCA_030593665.1. The sequence goes on from JAUVGS010000174.1 coordinate 4,379, forward strand.
TTGAAGCGCCTGGATCATATATCTTGTCTACTTCAGTATAATTATAAGCCATCATAACATCACGCAAATCATCTATCCATTCCCAATCTTTAGGGGTGCCGTCAGCGCTGCCAATACCCATCGCTTTATGATACCAGTCACCCGTGGGATCAGGCTCCATTTCATATTTCAATACCTTATTGACCATAGTTTTTATTTCGGCTTCACTCGAAGAAGAAAACCTTCCAACGAAAGCTTCCGGATAAAGATCGTCTCCGGCTAATAGTACATAAGATGGATCTGAAATACCTACGCTATCCACATGAGAGGGAACATCTTCCGCATCACCAACAAGAAGTATGTAGGTAATTCCCTCATTGTCATATTTACCCTGAATGAAACTTTTTATTGAACTTGAGCCGGTACCGGTTTCATCAGGATAGTTATACAGATCGGTTTTTATTCCTTTTTGATTCTTCCATTCAACAAAGGGCTCCATAGCACTGATAAAACCGGAAGGTGAAATAACAATCATCTTATCACCGTCAGCAACAGGGGTATAGCGTGAGCGTCGTTGAGAATAATTGATAAAACGTCTCTGATAAATTTTGTCGAATGTCGGTGAGATTTTATCAGGTTTTTTAGTAAGAATATTGATTCTTCCCCTGCCAATGATTTTTATTTTAACGGTCATAGATTCAGCGATTTTCAGAATACCTTGTATCGCGTTATACTGAAAGGGCTGAAAATGTACCGCTATACCGCGAATGTCACGAACAATGTAGGGTTTACTTAAGTTTACCACAACTTCAGGATACCAAACATCCTTAGTGTAAACATCACCAAATATGTATGGAATATCCGCGGGATTCTGGTTACGGTAAATCACTCCTTTGGATGGAACAATCTTTTTGACGCTAACTTCCTTATACGCGACGTTAACGATTTCTATACTCATTTCCGCATTATCGGGGATAACAACACTCCGTGAAATCCCGGGCAGGCTGGGGAAACCCTTTTCAGTAAGGTATGTACACTCTCGTATTGCGATATAATTACATATCTCACCATTAATCCGCCTGCTTTTTATTGTGTATTGCGGCATGTTAAACCTTAA
>JAUVGS010000268.1 GCA_030593665.1 Chitinivibrionales bacterium
CAGAAAAATATGGGACGAAAATACCATAGGCTCTCAGAGTTGTGTAAGCGTTACTTGACGATATCAGTCTTTAGGGCAAAATATTTTTCATCTTCAGAATCAAAATACTCATCTTCAATCGCATCATTCCAGACTTTTTCAATTGGGGTGATTAAGACAAGACGGTGTTTCCCACCAACTTCGAACTTTTCAACATCACCGTCAACATGCGCATCCATCTTATCTTTTATTTTTTTTCGGGGAATCAGAGGATTATACTGGCCAACGAGAATTTCTTTCTGTGTGTATGAACCTTTTTCAACCTTTATGACACGGTATTTCATTATGTAAACATAATTATATAAATCATTGGGAGCGAACTTTCCCGGTATCTCTATAACACGGGCTGTTATTACCAGGGTATCATTTTTACCTGCTTTTTTTTCCGCTGCAGCCGGTTTGTCTTCCTTTATTACCTTCCCTCCGGACCCGACAACATATTTATCGCTGGTTACACTTTGAATACAACAAATGACAATTAAAAATATCAATGTAAATTTTAACGTTTTCATATTCGCTTCTCCCTGATAATAATTACCTATACTCATCTTAATCCTAATCTTTCCAACGAAGGGCTATACTGCCCCAAAGGGGTGGATACCTCCTCCACCCAAATATTCTAACGCAGATAAACTGCAAGTAAGTACCTTCACGAAAATAATTTCTAAGGTACTAATAACTTCTAGGAAAACACTCCTTTAAAAATCCCGTTACCCTTTTCGGATTATAACCTAAATCCTTCATAGCCTCTTTCGAATCAAGATTCGCATCCTGCGTTATTCCGGCAATTTTCTGCCAGTTCAAAGGAGGATCTTTCATAACGATCTGCATACATGCGGCTATTACTTTACATAACCATACCGGTAACGAGATAATCGGCTTTTGGGGTTTCCCCGAAAGCTTCAGGCATAGCCGTGAAAAATTCTTTATGCTGATCGCTTCTCCGCCACTGAAATTATAAACCTTTCCCATAGATTTTCGGTTTTCGCATACCGTAACAAGCCCCTTAATGATATCACCGACAAAAACCGGCCTCTTTAGTGCATTACCGTTGCCAATAAATGGCACGACAGGAAACCGCTTTAAATATGATAAATATATATCAAACTCGAACCCACCCTTTCCTTTGTCATACACCAGCGTAGGCCGGATTATAGTGTAGGGTACTCCTGACTTTGTTACAATCTCCTCACACTGCCTTTTCGAAAGAGAATACGGCGTTGGTTTCGGGTATATCACTGATGCCGATGATATATAAATAAAATGTTTTACGCCCTCCTTTTTTGCCTCATTAATCAGATTCCGTGTTCCGTGTATATTTATTGTGGTGAATAAGGATTCATCCTGGGTAACAATAATCGCCGCAAGATGATACACAATATCGATATCTTTACAGATTCCAGACACATCAGACGCACTGGAAATATTCCCATACCGTATCTCTACCCCGAGCGTTTCAATCCGTGATACAGTGGGGTCTTCGGGCAAAGTCAGCACACGTACCTTATGGCCGGCTGCGTAAAGACGCTTAACCAGCACACTCCCCATAACACCGGTGCCACCGGTCACCAGAATCATACTCCGCTCCGGTACATACCCAGCAGATATTTGATCATTATTCCTACCACCCGTAATCCATATAGTATGGGATTCAAATAGGATTTTTCATCTGCGTACCTGGTCGGAATGGGTAATTCAGTAACTGATAATCCCAATGCACAGGAACTTGCAATGACTTCAAGATCAAAATCAAAACTTCTGCTCAAACGCGAGTACGGAATAGTTTGCATTGCACGCCTGCTGTAAAAAAGATATCCGCTATGATAATCAGTCATCGACAGACCAAAAATATGATTTTCAAAGAACGTTAATACTTTACCAGCGATAAATTTATACAGAGGCATACCACCTTTTAACGCAGTACCTGAAGCGATTCGGGAACCCTGTAAGATATCACAGTCAGTCGATTCCATATACTCAATGAACGAGGGTATCGATTCCGGCGGATACTGTCCATCCGCATGGAGGCAAACCGTAAAATCACAGGCGCTCTCCCGGCACTTTTTTAAACCGATCTGTACTGCGGTACCATACCCTTTATTTACCGGGAGATGTAAGGCAACTATCTTATTATTTTCCCTTTCAAGTGTAGTAATAACGGATCCGGTTTTATCCGTGGAACCATCATTGACAATCCAGATATTGACAATATGCGGCCACACGTCATCCGGTATACGATCAATTACCGAGTTAATATGAGACGCCGCATTGTATGCCGGTATGAAAATTGATATTTTTACCCTGGATGTCATCGTTACGCAGCATGTTCCTTACCATAGTACTCTACATACGAAACCATAGTCTTTACAAGCGCGTCTTTGAGCCTGATTCCCGGTTTCCAACCAAGCAGGGAGTGTGCTTTTGTGATATCCGGAACTCTTCTGTCACAGTCTTCATAACCGGCGCCATAAAAATCTTCCGCAGAGACCGTATGAATTTCCGAATTACTCTGATGATGAGGATATAATGTGTTATAAATATCAACCATCATTTGCGCGAGTTCGCGAATGGTAACTTCATTATCCGGATTTCCAATGTTAAATATCTGTTGATACGATTGCGCGGGATTGTCAATTATACGTATAATAGCACCAACCGCATCATCTATATCCGTGAAAACTCTCCTATTGTGCCCACCATCAACAAGTTTCAACGGTTTATCCAGAAGAAGGGCCTCCATAAAACAGGCAATAATACGGGGTATCCCCTCCCCATCGATCCCGGGGATATAATCCATACGTGAACCGATAAAATTAAATGGCCTGACTATTGTATAATCAAGCCCCTTTTCAACACCATAGGCATAAATCACACGCTCTAAAAGTTGTTTTGCAGATGCATACGACCACCGTTGTGCGGAAACGGGTCCCAGGATCAACGGCGTATTATCTTCAGAAAGTATATAATGTGATTCGTTTTCTTTTTCCCGGAGATTCTCCCCTGCTATACCCTGCACTGTTTTACCATACACTTCACTGGTTGAAAAATGCACAAATCTCTTTTTCTTCTCAGTACACCATTTTACCAGTTCCAGCGGATGCAGGAAATTACTCTCGATCACATCAAGTGCAATAGTGTTATACAATGCCGGATTGCATAAAGCGGCTAAAGAAATAATTGTGTCACACTCTTCTAACAATTGATCGAAATCCTGTAATTCATATATATCATTTTTAATAAAAGTGAGCGATGGATGCAGCAGCAGATGGTCTATTTTTTCAGTAACAATATCAATACCGTTAACTTTATACTTTTTAGAGATGAGTAATCGTTCCAGGAGGTGTGAACCAATAAAACCACTACATCCGATAATACCAATTTTTCTCATGTATAACTTTCTTAAATTTCTACTTAATTAGTTTCTGTTAAATATAGCTTGTTTTGAATGTCATTCCGGTATGCTTTTAAGCCGGAATCCAGCTTTTTGTGTGTTTCGGGACATGGATTCCCGCTTAAAGCATGCGGGAATGACGGCCATTTGTCAATATTTAACAGATACTAATTACTCGACAAAGTAACTATGGACTTACAGTAAAAGCTCCTGACACATCGATTTCAGTAATTTTGCCATAATCATAAATTTTTATCTTACAATTGGTTAGTGTCGTGTCATACGTAACAGGAATCACTTCCTGCCCGATAATCCATTGACAGGTAAGCAGTTGTCCACCGCCACCCGAATTGGCGTATACCGCCTGCTTAGGAATATCATCCCACGACATGCCACCATTAATGGATATGTTTGGCATGGCACTGGCGACTTTAGTGGCATTTATTTTAAATTGAATAGTAACAGTCTGGCCGACTGTAAATGATTCGCCGCCTATCGGATAAACGACCTGAACATTTTTACCATTATCAGGCATATTATCCTCAGGTTCAGTTGAGCTATCACAGCTTGTTAAAAGTATAGAAAAACTTATTACACTACACAGACAAAGAAGCAACTTTCTCATAACCTTTCCCTTCAAGAAAAAATATTAAAACATGGCAGATTTTATACCTACCGCTAATATCCACTGTCGAAAAAAATCTT
>JAUVGS010000262.1 GCA_030593665.1 Chitinivibrionales bacterium
AATTCACCGGAAACAAGTCCCTGTTTTGTCATTTTAATAATGGTTTCCATAGCTTTATATGGCATGTATTCATCGCGATAGGGCCGTGGGGAAGCAAGGGCGATATAAATGTCTGCAATCTGGATGATTTTAGAAAAAGAATGGATTAATCGATCAGTTCGTTTTTTCGGATACCCGGTTCCATTTTCACGCTCATGAGACTGATAGGCAATGTAGGGGATAGACTCAGGAAGTCGCGATATCCCTTCAAGCAGATGCAGCCCCATAACAGGATGTTTTTGTATCTCGTACTGCTGATCCTTTGATAAGCGTCCCTTTTTTAAATAGATATCCCTGGGAATCAGAAGCATCCCCACATCAAAAAGCAGGGCACCCATTCCAATTTCGATTACCTGCTCTCTGCTATACCTGAATGCTGCGGCAATGTTTATAGCAAGGAGACAGACATTGAGTGAATGACTGTAAATATAGACGGTATCTTTGCATTTGGTAGTTGACAAATTAAGGAGGATATTTCGATCGCTGATATACCGTTTAACAAGAGCTTCAACAATATTCCTGACATGACCACCCTGTATGTTATCACCGTTAGCCAGGGTGTTAAGGATTAATTTTACTTGATTGAGCGCTTCATCATATGAAGTTATCATTCCGTTTTTATAGGCGTCAGACCTGTCTTTTGGGGTAACATCTTTCGCATATTCCCTCAGTGCAGGACCTGCCGGACGATCCGGTGCTCGACCTGACTTGAATTTTTTATCGAGTTCAGCGGCCCGCTTACTTTTATTCAGTTGCTCAAGGCCTTCTATACCCGTTTTGATATTTTTGAATACGGGAAGTTCCAGAGCTTTTGCCGGACCTGACAGTTCCGCTACCGGTTTAAGGATTGGGCGTATGGCCGGTTTTGATTCTTCATCCAAATCAATTTCACCCAGATCAAAATTTGTTGACAGAAGTCTCTGCAGCTCCTCTTCTTCAGAGGAGATTTTTTTATATATATCAAAGATGTTACGCCTTGTTAAAACGTCAATATGATTTTGTGTTATGGTTACATCCTTGTGGATTAATATCTCACCTCTTTCAGTGCAATAGTCTGTCTCAGTTACCATTCCCGGAGTGAGATCGGAAAGTTTGATTGATTTCATTACAATTCGTTCCCTTTACATTACCCGGATTTCATAATTAATTGATCGTATTGTTTTTGGCCCAATTATTTCATCATGCACAAGAAAGTGCCGTTCACCGAATTTGAAAAGTGTTCCAGGCATTGCCGCATGCTCGATTTTTATAAAAGCAGCAGCAGTATCACGCATTTTTGTCTCTATTTTAGTTTTACGTTCTTCGAGTGTTTTTAATTGGGAAGAATGTTTTACAATGGTATTCTTAAGTTTAGCATAAAGGAATTCTTCCTTTGGAGGGAGTTTTTTCCTGACGTTTAACATCTGTTCGTAGTGCTTAAAAGTCACAAGAAGTTTCTTTCGGTTTTTAAGTATCTCATTAACCTGTGTTTCAGTTTTTTCCATCTCTTCCATAAGGGTGTAATCGAGACCAACCTCAAGGGTTGTATGAATACCGCTTGAGTTTCCAGCAACATTACAGGTTATACTGTCCCGGGCTACATAGGTACCTCCGGCAATAGAAAGAGATTTCCCGCTGACGGTGATTGTTCTTCGGGCAAAAATAGTACAATTCAATGCCTCCCTGGCTATGTTCACATTTGAACGGCATTTGATTGTCTGATTTTTCATGAAACCGACGTTAACGTCTCCCTTAGAATGAATAATGCCTTTTCCCTGACCGATGAAACCGTATTTGCACAACACACTGCCGCCGACGTGAAGTACGGCATCTTCTATAGTACCACCAACTTCTAAATCGCCGCCGCAATTTATCGTAAAGCCGGCTTTAACATCACCACCGATGGAAACGGATTTATCATAATCAATATTTCCGGTAGAATAATCAACATCTCCTTTAATGGTAAAACCTTCGTAAATTTCAACCAGTTGTCCTTTGAGCCGTACGTTACCATCTGTTTGTGCAACCAGTACGTTTTCATCCGCCGGACTTGGTTTTGTGTTCGCTCCAACGGGAAGGATTGCCGGATTTCCCGCTTTACAGGGGAGTTCTGTTCCATGAATATCCGTTCCCGGTTCACCTTCGGTCGGCGGCAGCAACCGGGCAAGTTCATCCCCTTCATTGACAGACTGGATAATACTGATATTTTTGTAGTCTGCAACACCGCTCGCATTTACCTTCGGTTTCAGTGATGTTTCAGTACTAAAGAGGTATTCGATTGTGCCATTTCCACCGTTCGTTGGCGGATTACCTTCTGCGATAGTAACCGGCCCGTCCGGATAGAGTCCTTTATTTACCTGTTGCACCAAATTGGTCAGTGCTTCATTGTTAACCCCAAACACGATATCATATTCAATGAGTAATGTGCGGATTTCTTTTTCGGATGGCGGGAGGCCATTCTCAAGAGCCGGATGAATAATAATACCTGCCTGCATAGTATCCTGTGAAACTGATAATTCTGCTGAACCGTCAAAATTAATCGGCAGAACACCAAGAGTATTATTTACATAGTATACCAAGCCGGTAACCGTTGATTTATAGAGATCGTTATCCGGTTCCTCCAGGACATTCTCATCATATTTTATTTCGGTTTTAATAACCTGATCGGAGTTAATCTCATCACCATGAACATTTTTCCCCGGTATACCGGGGATCGAGATATCTTTCTTAGCAATCACCACGCCGGTATCAACCCGTTGAACAGGAATTGCCGCATCCTGTAATTCCCAACAGTATGTTGCCTGTTTGACGGTTTCAAAATCACGCGGGGTATTGATATGTTTTACTTCTATGTCAAGCTCGCTTTCTTTTGATGCTGTCGCGGCAATGCCCTGAGCAATATTTTCAAATTCATATACCTCCGGTGATGTCTGCCATTTTTTTACCGATTCTTCCAGGAGAGATTCGTTTATTCCGAAGAAAATATCGTTTTCCTGAAGTACTGTTCGTAAATCATCAACAGTAAACCGTTCCCTTTTCCCGCCGGCGGGTTCAATACGCAGAAAAGCCGACATACCTTCATTTTCTATAGCGACAGTGATTTTAGGCTGGGTGTATACACTATCATCCTCTTCAGCTTCATTAGTGGTATCTTCATCTACCTCAGGCTTTTCAGGTTCTTCATCCAAAGATTCCTGCTCAGGTACTTCTGACATCTCTTCAAAGGCTTCGGAACCATCTTCTTCCGGTGGCGCTTCTTCCTGAACCTGGATATGTTCGATACCGTATCTTTTAATAATTTGGATATATCTCTCGGTTAATGTCGCAGAGCAGTTAAGGAGAGTAGTGCCATTTGGTAAAATGACATCTTCTGTAAGAACCATTCCGGCAGTTACTTCATCTATTTCAATTAACATAACTGAGAGTGTCCCCAATCAGAAAAGAGGTAAGCCGTGAACGGCTACGAAAAAAGATAACGTATAGCGTAACAGTATGTTAAGCAGAGGGGCATGGAAATGACCATTCTGCTTCTACATAATGTTATCTAGGAGCTTTCGTACCAGTTTCAGGGATAACAGTGAGTAAGCGACAGGTGCCAAAGGCAATTGTCCGCTTCTACTCAATGTTATGCTTTAGCATAAACTGCCTGTTACGGTTTTATTTCAATAAATATCTTATAATCGAAAAACCCCGGAATATAATTTATACCATAGGAAACCATATTTTTCAAGTCATATCTTCCATCTTTAACCTGTACTGAAAATGATTGCTAAAGTTGCATTTCCAATAGCCATTCCCGGTATTTTTGACTATACAATCCCCTCTAAATTCAGGCAACATATTGCTCCCGGTGTGCCCGTGCATGTTGAATTAAGAAATCGCAAGATATGGGGAGTTGTCGTTGAGGTAACAACAACTTCAGAATACCCTGATTTGAAAGAGATTCTGGAAATAAAATCACGAAAGTGGAGTGATTCCGGTAAGAAACTTATCAAATTATATAAATGGATCGCCGCCTACTATCAATCAGAGTTGGGTAAGGTGTTTAAACCATTGATTAAAAAGCGTTTTGTGGATATTAAACCGAAAATTATCACCTATTACCATTTTTCAGGAAATATACCGCAAACCCTTACC
>JAUVGS010000502.1 GCA_030593665.1 Chitinivibrionales bacterium
TTGAAAGTCTGTTAGCTACAAGTAACAATATACTCTGGTCTTATATTATCATAGCCCTTTTGATCATTTTAGGATTATACTTCACCATTCGGTCAGGATTCGCTCAATTTAAATTTTTGGGCGATATGTTCAGATTATTAGGAAAAGGTGCTATAAAAGAGAGAGAGAAAGGCAGTGTTTCAACATTTCAGGCTTTTTGTATCAGTACTGCCACCAGGGTTGGAACCGGCAATCTGGCAGGTGTTGCAATCGCAATTGCAATGGGAGGGCCGGGGGCTGTTTTCTGGATGTGGATCATTGCTCTTATTGGTGGTGGCACGAGTATTATAGAGTGTACTTTAGCCCAAATTTATAAAGTTAAAGATGACTATGGATACAGAGGCGGCCCTGCTTATTTTATGGAAAAAGCCCTTAAACAGAGATGGTTAGGCGTCTTATTTTCAATTCTCATGACGATAACTTTTGGAATAGTATTTAACTCAGTACAGGTAAATACCATATCATTGGCTTTTGAAGAAGCTTTCAATATTAGCAGATTAGTTACCGGTATTATTCTAACCATAGTGACTATATTGATTATTTTCGGCGGATTAAAGAGAATTGCCCGTGTAACAGAAGTAATGGTTCCGATAATGGCTGTTTTCTATCTTGTAATTGCTCTGTATGTCATCCTCACCAATATTACCCATATACCATCCGTGTTTGCCATAATATTTAAAAGCGCTTTCGGCATGAACCAGGCTATGGGAGGTACCATTGGCGCAGCTCTGATGTGGGGAATAAAAAGAGGGCTCTTTTCAAATGAAGCCGGTATGGGAAGTGCACCTAATGCTGCTGCCACATCCAACGTTACCCACCCTGTAAAGGAAGGGCTCGTCCAGACGTTAGGGGTATTTGCCGATACACTTATAATCTGCAGTGCCACCGCATTTATAATACTCCTTGCAGATTTTCAGGGAGATCCCGATTTAAAAGGTATACAACTCCTTCAAAAAACACTAAGTTCACATGTGGGATCCTGGGGAGTTCCTTTTTTAGCAATTAGCATATTGCTCTTTGCGTATAGTTCAGTTATCGGAAACTATTACTATGGCGAAACAAATATTGAGTTTTTAAATCCCAAGAAACGATGGTTGTTCCTGTATAGAATTGGGGTTTGTATTATTGTATTAATAGGATCAGTTGCAAAATTACAGCTTGTATGGGATATTGCAGACCTTTTTATGGGTTTTATCGTTCTACTAAATTTAATAGCGATTACACTGCTGTCAAAAAAGGCATTTACATGCCTGAAAGATTATATCAGGCAGAAAAAGGAAAACAGGGATCCGGTATTTACTATTACCGACAAGCAGGAGTATGCCGGGGCCGAGTGCTGGCAGATACCTGAGTAATTACTTAAAATAATGACAATGACATTCTCGGACAGACACTACACAAAAAAATCTTGAAAAATACTTGTTTTTCACTGTTCTTACATGATGAAGAATAGTACAATTCCAGTGAAATTATATTCATGCATGGTCCTTGCAATTAATAATTGGCAAAAAAATCGTTTAGAAAAAACCAAATTTGAGTCCTGTATGAAAAACCTGTCCCCCGTAAGGAGTTATCTATGAGTACAAACGCCACACCAAAGGAGATCCTCTCGCGCATAACCAAAGAGGAGGTACAGGTCGTTGACCTGCGATTTATGGACTTCCCGGGCCTCTGGCAGCACTTCTCAGTTCCTGCTTCGGAACTTGATGAGGACGTGTTTGAAAAGGGACTCGGATTTGACGGTTCCAGTATCCGCGGCTGGCGGGCAATTAACGAATCGGATATGATTGTCAAACCAGTGCCTGAAACGGCATTTATTGATCCGTTCATGGCGGCAAAAACCATAGTGCTTATCTGCAATATCTGCGATCCGGTCACCGGCCAGGACTATACGCGTGATCCGCGTAATATCGCCCGTAAAGCTGAATCGTATTTGAAAACATCAGGCGTTGCAGACATTGCCTTTCTGGGCCCGGAAGCGGAATTTTTTATCTTCGATGATATCCGGTTCGACCAGAGTCACAACTATGGGTACTATTTTATTGACTCTGAAGAAGGCCGCTGGAATACCGGCCGTGAAGAAAACCTTGATGAAAGCGGCTACTCGCACAACCTCGGCAACAAACCGCGGTATAAAGAGGGGTACTTTCCGGTACCGCCTATGGACACTCAGCAGGATATCCGCAGCGAAA